>JAIKXK010000295.1 GCA_024684155.1 Lachnospiraceae bacterium
AGAAATTGATAATGATGTTTCTACAAGTAACTTTTTTACTGTGTTGGAAAATTACATTTCATACTAAATAAAAAAATGAATTTAAATTGAAAAAATTTAAATTCATTTTTTTTATTTTTGATTGTAGTATTTATACAAAAAAATTATTTAAAAAAATATAAATTTTCAAAAACTTTCTATTTTACTTTTTAATATTCAGAGTTATAATATCACTTGAATAAAGATGATTTTTTTGTATGACAACAATGACATACGGAGAGGAGTTACGAAATGGACGCAAAGACAAAAAAGACTACTGCAGCAACTGTAAAGGCAGACATCGCTAAGACAGCAGCAGAACTTGCTGAAGGTAGCAAGAAGACAGCAGAAGAAGTTAAGAAGGCAGCTACAAAGGCTACTGAAACTGTTAAGAAGACAGCAGCTTCTACAGCTAAAAAAGCTACAGCAGCTAAGAAGACAACTACTGCTAAGAAGACAACTACAGCAGCTAAAAAGACTACAACAGCTAAGAAGACAACAGCTAAAAAGACAACAGCTGCAAAGAAAGATCCTAAGGTTAATGTTTATCTTCAGTTCGCTGACAGAAACTATGAAATCAATGATCTTATTAAAAAAGTTCAGAAAGCTCAGAAGAATGGAAAGAAGTATGATATCTATCTTAAACCAGAAGAGTTTAAAGCTTACTTTGTTGTAGATGGAAGTGCTGGAGATATCGAAATCTAATTTTGATTCTTATGTTAGGAGGCTAGATTTTCTAGCCTTCTTTTTTTATAAAAAAATACCTTCCTTATTGAAAGTTTAAATATCAGTAAGGAAGGTGTTTATAGTTTTGCTAATAAAAATTATTTTGCAAGTAGCATCATAATTTCATTTGAACGGTTTACAAATTCTTGCATAGCTTCTGGAGCAAGAGGACGATTTGCAAGTACTGCTAAATCATATAACTGTTTTGCAAATGTTTTTGCATTATCAGAATCTTTATTTTCTGTCAGGTATTTTACAAGAGTGTGATTTGCATTTAAGGTAAGAGTTTCTGGACCTGCAAACATAGAAGGATCCATACCATTCATACCATACATTTTCATCATATCCTGCATACGACGTCCCTGTTCATCAACGGTAAGAAGAGAAGCAATGTTTTCGTCCTTGAATTTCTCAACCTTAACAGTAACAGAATCTTTGTTTAAAGCATCTTTAAATAACTGACTTAAGGTATCAGTAACATCTTTTAATTCTTCTTCTGAAGTTTCTTCAACTAAAGAATCTGTAACGTCAGCATCGATTCTTAAGAATTTATATTGATCATTTCTTTGCTCTAACTGAGTAATAAATGAGGTATCAATACTGTGGTCTAAAATAACAGCGTTCATGCCCTGATCTTTAAACATAGAAATGTATTGACCCTGTTGATTTAAATCTGTTACATAGTAAACAGTTTTTCTGGTATCTTCTTGCTCGTTAGAATCACTCTCTGTGGCATCAGTACCATCAGCATTTTCAACTTCAGGTTTTTCTTCTTTTACAAGAAGTTCCGGAAGAGTAGTGTAGTTATCATTAATGTCCTTAAAGAGAATGTAGTCATTCATCTTATCACAGAATTTTTCATCCTTTAAGCAACCATATTTGATAAATGGGGCAATATCATCCCAGTATTTTTCGTAGTTTTCTTTGTCTGTTTTACATAAGCCGGTAAGTTTGTCTGCAACTTTTTTGGTGATGTATTCAGAAATCTTTTTCACAAAACCGTCATTTTGTAATGCAGAACGGGAAACATTTAATGGTAAATCAGGGCAATCAATAACACCCTTTAATAACATTAAAAATTCAGGGATAACTTCTTTGATATTGTCTGCGATAAATACCTGATTGTTATATAACTTAATGGTTCCTTCAATAGAATCATATTCAGTATTAATCTTAGGGAAGTATAAAATACCCTTTAAGTTAAATGGGTAATCCATATTTAAATGAATCCAGAATAGAGGCTCTTTGTAATCCATAAATACATCACGATAGAATTTTTTATAATCCTCGTCGCTACATTCACTTGGAGATTTTGTCCAAAGAGGATGAGTCTCATTTAAAGGAACAGGACGTTTTACAATCTTTAACTGATTCTTTTCAGGAGAAACCTCAACAGTTTCTTTTGTTCCGTCTTCATTTTCTTTTTCTTCGAATTTAGCATCTTCATGAATTTCTTCGATTACGGTATCTGTATCAAGTTTGTCTTCTACATTAATCGTTTCATATTCTTCAGGTGCATCCTTTTTAGAAAGGTAAATTTCAGTAGGCATGAAAGAACAGTATTTTTTCAATACTTCTCTGGCACGATATTCGTTGGCAAACTCTAAGCAGTCCTCGTTTAAGAAAAGAGTAATAGTGGTACCGATATCAGTTTTATCTCCATCGGACATATCATATTCTGTACCACCATCACATTCCCAATGAACTGCCTTTGTGCCCTTACGATATGATTTAGAATCAATATGTACTTCATCAGCAACCATAAATGCTGAGTAAAAACCTAAACCAAAGTGGCCGATAATCTGATCTTCATTGGCTTTGTCCTTGTATTTTTCAAGGAAATCAGTAGCGCCAGAAAAAGCAATCTGATTGATGTATTCGTTTACTTCATCCTTTGTCATACCAAGACCATTATCTTTAATCGTAATTGTTTTGTCTTCAGGGGAAACGATGACTTCTACCTTTCCTTCGAAATCTGCTGGAAGAGAATACTCGCCCATCATATCTAATTTCTTTAATTTTGTAATTGCATCACAAGCATTACTAACGAGTTCACGATAGAAGATATCATGATCTTCATAGAGCCATTTTTTAATAATGGGAAAGATGTTTTCACTTGTAATTGATAAGCTTCCGTGTGTGTTTGCCATAACATTCACTCCTTTATATCCTTCATTTATTTTTCATAGAAATAGAGGGCAAATCCCAATGAATTCAACCCTCGTAAATAATAGTAAACCTAGAAAATTTAAAAGTCAATAGAAAATTAGCACTCTTTTTAAAAGAGTGCTAACAAATAAGGGGAATATTATTTTTCTTTGCTAAAAAGCCATTCCATATAACTATCGGTTTCCATAACGGCCAGTTCTACATGATGATAACTATAGGTAGCATCTGGATCAGATGAGGCACCGAAAGAGTTCATTTCCTCATCGGTATATTCGGTATAATGAACTTCTGTTGCCGATAAGGCTTCTAATTTTTTTACAGCATTTTGAGAGGCAGTTACTGGAATCGTATTATCTCCTGAAGCGTGACAAATCCAAATTGGAACGTCCTTCATATCTTCAAAACGAGATGCTACATGGGTGGAGTAGGGAAGCGCCGGGCAAAGAGCTAAGGCTCCTGCAACCATATCCGGGTATTTTTCACAGAATTCAAAGGTGGATAGACCTCCAAAAGAGTTTCCCATAATATAGATTTTGGTTGAATCTACTTTTCCATCTGCAATCATTTGATTGAGTATTTCATAGATATCTTCAAATACTTTATCCCGTCCCGAAGCAGAATAGTAAGTGGTATCGTCAATGACAGGTGCTAAAACATAGCAGGGACGTAATGCCTGATTATCAGGCTCTGCCCATTCTACAGCGGTACGATAGGTTAGCAGGTTGTTTGTATCACCATAGCCGTGGAAAACAACAACTATGGGCATATTTTCTT
>JAIKXK010000305.1 GCA_024684155.1 Lachnospiraceae bacterium
GATGAAACAAAGGTATCTATTACTTACAAGGGACTTACCTCAGATGTTAAAATCGGAGATCATATTTTAATTGACGATGGTCTTATTGAAATGATTGTAAAGGATGTAGAAGATACAGAAATCCTTTGCAAGGTTGTAAATGGTGGAAAAATTTCCAATAAGAAAGGTGTAAACGTTCCTAACGTTGAACTTTCAATGGACTATATTTCTCCAAAGGATTATAAAGATTTAGTCTTTGCGGTTCAGGAAGATTTTGATTTTGTGGCAGCTTCCTTTACCAGAACTGCAGATGACATTCGCCAGATGCGTAAGGTGTTAAAGGAACACGGTGGAGAAAATATCGAAATCATTGCAAAGATTGAGAATAACCAGGGTGTTCAAAATATTGATGAGATTATTGAAGAAGCAGATGGAATTATGGTAGCCCGTGGTGATATGGGTGTAGAAATTCCTATGGAAGATGTACCGGTCATTCAGAAGATGATTATTAAAAAGGTATATCAGGCTGGTAAATTTGTTATTACAGCCACACAGATGCTTGATTCTATGATCTCCCATCCAAGACCAACGAGAGCAGAAGCTACAGACGTTGCCAATGCAGTATATGATGGTACTTCTGCAATTATGTTGTCTGGAGAAACTGCAGCAGGCAAGTATCCTGTAGAAGCAGTAGAGACTATGAGTAAAATTGCTGTTCGTACAGAGCAGGATATTAATTATATTAATCGTTTAAAGAATATGGATCGTTATGATACTCCAAGTATTACGGATGCCATTTCTCACAGTGCTTGTATGATGGCAGATGACTTATCTGCAAGCGCAGTGGTTACGGTTACAAAGTCAGGTCGTACGGTACATGCAGTTTCTAAGTTTCGACCAAATAGTCCAATTATTGGATGTTGTACCACAGAACAGGTGGCGCGTCAGATGAGTTTATGCTGGGGTGTTATTCCTATTATTATTGGAGAAGAAAAAGATGCTGATGCTCTATTCCAAACAGCAATTTCAAGAAGTGTAGAAGAAGGATTGTTAGAAGAAGGAGATGTGGCAGTATTAACTGCTGGAGTACCTCTTGGCATTTCCGGAACCACTAACTTAATCAAAGCTCAGATTGTATAATGAATACAAAAATTAATCCCGTAGGATATTCTCCTACGGGATTTTCATTTGTTATGCAATTTTTAGACTTAACTAAAGTGTTTTTTCATTGCCTCGAACGTCTCTTTTGATACATAGTGTTCTACTCTGCATGCATCTTCTTTTGCTATATCTTCTGGTACACCGATTTTAATAAATAAATCGGATAAAAAGGTATGGCGTTCATACATTTCTTCAGCAATTTTTAAACCTTCTTTTGTTAAACGAATGTGATTGTGTTCTGAAACAGTAACATAACCATTTTCCTTTAATTGTTTTACAAATACAGAAACAGTTGCTCTGGCGTAACCAAAGTATCCACAGATATCAGTTGCTCTTACATGTTCCTGTTGCTTGGACAAAATAAGAATTGCTTCTAAATAGTCCTGTGCAGATTCTTGAATTTTCATAATGTATTCTTCCTTCTAATATGCTATACTTCAAAAGGTAAATACATTTTACACAATTTATTATAGAAATGCAAGAAGGAAGGAAATATGAGGGGACGTATTGCGTGGGTAGATACTGCCAAGGGGATTGGCATTCTACTTGTATTTATGGGACATTTAGTGGAGGAAAGCTGGCCTGGAATGTGGGCCTATAGTTTTCATTTGCCACTATTTTTTTTCTTATCAGGATTTTTATTTTCAACGAAGGTATCCTTTAAAGAGTTCGTTTCGAAAAAGGCAAAAAGCATTTTACTTCCATATATTACGATGGGGTTAGTTATTTGTTTTTTTGATGCCTTATGGAAACATAGTCTTTCTACTTTATCTGTAAAGCCCGCTTTTTTACCACAGTTTATAAAGAATCTTTTTTATTTTGTGATTCAAAATCGTTTCGCTACTCTTTGGTATTTAGCAGTATTATTTTGGATTAATCTAATGATGTATCTTATAGTAAAAATAATAAAGAAAACCTGGCTGGGACTATTTGTGGTAGTGGTTTTGCTTTTATTTGGTTCTTCTTATTATAGCAGAGGTGGTGTTTCACTACCCTGGAATGTGGATACGGTACTTATGGCACTGCCTTTTTTTTACGCTGGATATTTATTTCAAATATATCCAGTGTTACAAAAACCTTTTGTGTCAAAGAAGATAAAAGATCTGGTCCTTGCGGTAATGTTATATTTTATATCAGTAGAATTATTGCGATACAATGAAGAAAAGACAGGGTTTGGACTTGAAATGTATAACAATGAGTATGGTGTACTTCCAGTTACCTACCTTTGTGCATTTGCTGGTATTCTTCTTACCATTATAGTTTCTAATCATATTTCTCTTAGAGGACTTACTTATATAGGAAAAAATTCATTGGTGTTTTTTTTACTTCATCAGGCAGTGGTATACCCGCTACTCGATGCTTTGTATTTAAAACTTGGATATGGAAGCTTATATACATCAACTTGGAGATTTATCTGGGTAGTGACGACAAAAATTCTGATTACCTGCGTGCTTATGTTTTTTATTAATGAAGTGTTAATAAAAACCAGGCTACGAGTGCTTTTAGGTAAAAGTTAGGAATGTATAAATAAAAATACAAAATTTGTACAATTGTATTGACAAGTGTTGTTC
>JAIKXK010000323.1 GCA_024684155.1 Lachnospiraceae bacterium
CATAATCCGCCGGTTATGGACGATCATAAAAGACCGTTAAATGCAGAAGGGAATCCAACGAATAATCCGGAAGAAATGATCTACCGGAATCCCCATTGCCATATTATGTTGACGGTGCGACCTATAGCAGAAGACGGATCCTGGGAGGCAAAATCCAAACAGCAATATGTTTGTATCCGAGATGGTGAAAATGGAAAGGAAACAAAAAACTTTACTGCAGAGGAATTTAAGACTGCTCAGGCCGATGGATGGAAAAAACAATATCAGTTCAAAGACGGAAAAGATAAGATTTGGCTCACCCAAGAAGAGGGAGAGTTAAGAGGATTAGAGCGAGTAAACAAGTTCCCCAAAACAATAAAACTGCAAAACGAAAAAACGGAAATATGGAACAGTCGGGAATCTCTTCTTATTTGGCGAGAGCGTTGGGCGGTGTCTGCAAATGAGGCACTGGAAGAAGCTGGGAAAGACGCCCGTATTGATCATAGAAGTTATGCCGATCAGGGCTTGGATCAAATCCCAACTGTTCATATGGGACCTAGGGTTATGCAGCTGGAGAAAGAGGGAAATGAAACAGATATAGGAAGCCTGAATCGCCAGATAAAGGCTGAAAACTCATACATTCAAAAACTTAGGGAACAGCTTTCGGAAATGGTTGATTCCGTGATAAAAGCTGTGGACGAAACTAAAGAAAAAGCTAAATCATTGTATGAAAAAACTGCACATAAGCTTGAAAGCATTCGGGCTCGCTTTATTGGTTCGTCATATCGGATTGAAGCGTATGATGAGACCAGAAAAAAGGTTGAGTTCTCGCTAAAGAATGGTTCTCGATTGACCAACGTAAAACGTGCGGAGGAGCGTAGAAGAGAATCTGAAAGAAAAGAAAAAACATACGTAAAAAAATCACATTCGCTTCAGGAAGAACTTGCTGGACTATCGCGCGTAGAGGAACTTTTAAGAGGAAAAAAACTGCAGTCCAGGATTAGTGACATTCAATTGAAACTCGAGAAACTTCATGAAACCGATAATATGATTTATCGCGAGTGCGGTTTTGATTCTGCTGATGAAGTAAAAGCAGAATACAAGAGATGCCTAAAGGAAGAAAAGAAACTTACAAGGATAGAAGCGTATATACGAGAACTTAGGGGGACTTGTAATAATGATAAAAACGACTTCCGTAGCATATCATCTAATGTATCTGAAGAAGATAAAGCTCCTTTAGATCAAGAGAGAATTCGCATACGGGGTGAATACGAAGAAATGGTTCAGTCAGATCTTCAAAAAGAGTTTGGAGCTGGATATGACCAGGATAGATTCACCCGTACAGCCAAAAGCGCAGATAAAAAGTTATCTTATGACGATGGCCAGGAAGGAAAAGTGAATATTCATGAAATGCTGGAAAAAGGAAAAGAAGAAATACAGAGCAGAGAAGAGGGGAGAGATGATGTATCAAAAGAAAGCCATAATAGACTTGGGCGGGATTAAAAGAATGATACATAAAAACTGGTGTTATCTAATCGGAAAATCCTCGAAATTTGGTATAATAAAAACATTATTTGTTAGGAATTATAAACTGTAAATAAGAGAAAAAAACATTACCGCTCGAATGAAGGATGCTTCGGATGAGGAGAAAAAAGCTCTGATGCAGGAATACTTCGATTGGGAATGGACATTCCCAGAGGATCTTTATTGAAAACCTTCTCGTGATGATAAGGAAAAAGAGAGGGAAGCTTTAAAAAAGAGATTGGAAGAACTGGATGAAGATCTAAAAAATCAGGATGAGTAAAGGATTACACGCTGAGTAAGGGAGAAAATAGATGTCAAAAAAATCAAAAATATTAACTGAAGACGAAGTAAGAGATGGTTATACGGATGCAGAAGGATTCCATAAAGGAGCAAAGCAAATACTGGAATTTGATCAAGCTGAATCAAATGTGCTTCAAGGAACAGGGCAATTAACAACATTTAAGAAACTGGGATTTAAAGGAGAAGGAGCCACGCACAAACCAGACGGCTGGTATTTGCCGAATGATTGTGGTGGCATCGCAATTATTTTAGAAACGAAATCGTCTGATAAAAAACTTGAAAACTATCTATATATCAATGAACTGATGGAAAATATAAAGATAGCAAAAGGAAAGTATTCAAAAGTGGTAGGAATACTTTATAACGGAGTCGATTCAAAAGTATATCTGAACGAAGAGGAAGTTAAGGATATTACTTCCGAATTGCAAAATAAAGAATATTATATTAATTATTTTTCAGATTCCAAGATAGACAAGCATTTAATATATTATTTAACAAGCAAAATAAATAATTGCTTACATAAAGATTTTGGAATTAAAAATCTTTATCATAGAATGATTTTTACAGCATGTGCATTAGTAGCAAAAAGATATGGGGCAATGCTGTATTCTGGTATGGATTATGCAACATTTCATACAGCCATTCATTCTACTTTAGCAAAATCACTGGCTGAGGATAAAAAACAGAATCAAAAACTAGATTTACTTCTTGAGGTGTATTCAGAAATAAAAATGAATACAACAGAAAATCAAGATGCAATAGATAATTTCATCGAATGGGTTTCGGAGATTTCTGATTGTATTAACTCAAATAACTGGCGTGGAGAGGATGTTATGGGTATCTTCTTCAATGAGTTCAACAGATATAAGAAGAAATCTGAAGCGGGACAGGTTTTTACACCGGAACATATTACTTCTCTTATGTACAGGCTGATTGATGTTCATCAAGACGACTATGTATTAGATGCTGCGTGTGGATCGGGTGGATTTTTAGTTAAGGCAATGAGCATGATGATGAGAGAGTCTGGAGGAAGCGATACCCGACGTGCAAAGAAGATTAAGAGAGAACAATTATTTGGAATAGAATTTGATAGGGAATTATATGCACTTGTATGTGCTAATATGCTCATTCATAAAGATGGAAAAACAAATCTAGAACATATGGATAGTAGGACAGTCACTGCTGGAGATTGGATTAAATCTAAACCGATTACCAAAGTTTTGATGAATCCTCCTTTTGAAACCACATATGGCTGCTTGAAGATAGTTAAAAATGTTTTAGATAATGTTCCTGTGCATACAGATTGTGCTTTTATTTTGCCCGACAAAAAATTGGAAACAGATGATAGTAATGGAAAAAATATAATAAAGGATCATCGTCTAAAAAAGATTATAAAACTTCCAGAAAAAACTTTTAATGAAGGAGTCAATACATCTATTTTTATATTTGAAGCAGGAGTCCCTCAAGATAAACAAGACATTTTTTGCTGCTATATAAAAGAGGATGGTCTAGAAACTGTAAAGAATCAGGGCCGTCAAGATGTAAAAGGAAAATGGCCTGCGATTGAAGACAAATGGGTTGATATTATTCATAAACAAGCTGGA
>JAIKXK010000333.1 GCA_024684155.1 Lachnospiraceae bacterium
TAGAAAAGGAAAAAAATCAACCATTGCTAATTTAATGATGGTTTGGGTAGTAACAGGACTTTGGCATGGTGGAACCATAAACTTTGTAATCTGGGGAGTAATCCTGGGTGTTATTATTGTATGCGAAAAGTTTTTATGGAAAGAAACTATGGAAAAGCATAGTATAATTGGAAGAATACTAGTAATAATTATCATTCCTCTTACGTGGTTAATTTTTGCTATGCCAAATTTAAAGGAGTTAGGACTATATTTTACAAAATTAGTTAATATATTCTCAGGTACTCCATTAGCAGATTTGTCTAAGTATTTTTCTATGTATGGACCATATTTTATTGTAGGATCACTACTTTTGATTCCGAAAGTGGGAAATATGCTATTACAACCTCAAAGGGGAGTAAGACAGTCAATACGAGTATGTTTCCTTTTTATTATATTTGCGATGTCATTGTATTTTAGTGGAATTAGTGCAGGAAATCCCTTCCTTTATTACAGTTTTTAATTATGAAAAAATTTATATTTATTTTTAAAAAAGTGCCGTTATTTATAATGGTAAGTATATTCTTTGTTTTTTTGTTTGTTATGGGTATAGTAGGTAAGTTCCGGGCTTATTCACAAGAGCAGCATGACTTCTTTAAAGAATCAATGATAGAAGTAGTGATAAAGGGGCTGCATGAAGGAATTATGCCATGGGATGAACCCAAAAAAGAAGAAGAAGAGACAAGTATAGCTGTTGCAAAACCGGAAGTTGAAATGGAAGAGGACAGTTATATATCATCTGAAGAAGAGGCAAAAGATAAGCGAGTAAGCATAAAGAATATTGTGGACCAAAGAAAATTGCAATCCAATAATACTTATGTATATGCAGACAGCATGCCAGAAGGTGTTTGCTCGAGCGTATTAGACGCGGTGGATTATGGAATTTGCAATAGTATGTATTTAACACCAGAAGGTGTTACTTATGAAAAACAAACCTCTCCTATTTTTGCCGAGAATATGGATTATTATTTACAAACTGCTTCAGAAAATGACAGTTATTTTGATAATGCCTTATTTATTGGAGATTCGAGAACAGTTGGATTAATAGATTACGGTGATTTAGATGATCATGCTAGTTTCTTTGCAAAAGAAAGTCTAAGTATTTATGATTTAGGTACTATGGCAGTAGAAGCAAAAAGTCCGTCCGAAAATTTTGGTGAATTAACCATAGAAGAACTTTTAAAAAAGAAAGAATTCAAAAAGGTTTATATCTGCCTGGGAGTTAATGAATTAGGGACAGGAAATACACTCCGTTTTTATAATGCGTATGTCAATTTAATTGAATTAATTCGTCAGTATCAGCCAAAGTCTATAATTTATATTCAGGGAATGATGCATGTAACAAAAGCTTACAGTTCTACTGATGAAATATATAACAACAAAAGTATTGTAGATAAAAATAAAGCCATTGCCACCCTGGCAAATGGTCATGATATTTTCTATTTGGATATGAATGAAACTGTTTGCGATGAAAACGGAGATTTAATAGAGGAGTTAAGTACAGATGGTGTGCATCTTCTGGGAAAGAATTATAAAATCTGGGAAGATTATATTAAGACTCATGTGATTATACGAAGTGAAGCAGATAAGTAAGGAGATATATAGAATAGTAACAGTTATAAAATAAATAATAAAAACCGACCTAAAAGTTAGAGATAAGAAAGACTAACTTTGGGTCGGTTATTTTTAATTCTTTTTTGCAATTAACTTACAAATTGGATTTCCCTTTGCGGAGAATTTCTCCTCATATTCTGTAAGCACATTACCTACATTCATTTTTTCATTATGATGTAAATCAAAGGTGTGTTCAATTAAGTCAAACTCACTATGAGCTTTAATTTCTTCAAGTGAAAATTTAAATAAATCAATATTATCTGTTTTAAACTCAATATATCCTTCGGATTTTATAATCTTTGCATATCGATCTAAAAAGCGAGAAGAGGTAAGACGACGTTTTGCATGTCGATCTTTAGGCCATGGATCAGAGAAGTTTAAATAAATTTTATCAATTTCTCCTGGTTCAAAAATTTCTGGTAATTCCTCTGCTGGATAACAAAGGAAGGATAAATTTTCAATTGGATCTTCTTCCATCTTTTGTAAAGCACGGTATAGAACGCTGCTGTATTGTTCCATTCCAAGATAATAAATATTAGGATTTTGTTTTGCTAAGGTTGTGATAAATTGTCCTTTTCCCATACCAACCTCAATATAAATAGGTTTATTGTTGGAAATAGACATTTTCCATTGTCCTTTAAGACTATTTGGGTCTTTAATACAGTAAGGACTTTTTTCTATTGCAGGTTCTGCTGCTGGAATATTTCTTAATCTCATATAGGATCCTTTCTATCTGAACATTCAATATTTTACAGAATAATAAAGAAAATGCAAGGGATACAAAAAGAGAAAAAACTTGCATAGTAGAAAATCCCTATTTATAATTAAAAAGATGTGAAAAGAGGTAATTATGAGTAAAAACAAAAAAAAGAATAGGAAAGAAGTTTTAAGAAGGGTGATTCCTTTGATCTTAATACTTCTTATGCTAGTCACCACAATTTTATCATCGGTGATGGCTTTCGCGGCGGATGAGTCTTATTGGCCAACGGGGATCGAGGTATCTCCGTCTGCCGCTATTGTTATGGAAGCATCTACAGGAACTATTTTGTATGAGAAAAATATAGATGAAAAACATTACCCAGCAAGTATTACAAAGATTTTAACAGGACTTCTTGCTGTGGAAAATGCTGACATGGATGCAGAGGTTACTTTTTCAGCAGACGCTGTTGCAGAATCAGCTGGCGGAACGTCAAGTATTGCACGAGATGTTGGTGAAGTAATGACAATGGAGCAGTGTTTATATGGTATGATGCTTGAATCTGCAAATGAATGTGCTTATGCCATTGCAGAATATATTGGTGGAGGAGACATCAACGTATTTTTAGATATGATGAACGAAAAGGCAAAAGAGCTTGGCTGTACAGGATCTCATTTTAACAATCCAAATGGATTGCCAGATGAAAATCATTATACAACAGCTCATGATATGGCTTTGATTTCACAGGCAGCAGTTAATAATGAAACTCTGGCACAGATTATGGCAACGAAAAGCTATACCATTCCCCCTACAAATAAGCATGAGGAAGAAACCCTTTTAAACAATCATCATTCCATGTTGAACTACTACAAAACAAGTAAGTATTTATACGATGGGTGTTTAGGTGGTAAAACAGGTTATACAGATGTTGCTAACAATACCTTAGTTACATTTGCAGAACGGGATGGTATGAAATTAATCTGTGTGGTTATGGAAGTAGACTCTCCTTATCACTATACAGATACCATTAGTTTATTTGATTATTGCTTTGATAATTTTAAATTAGAGGATGCCTCATCCAATGAAAATATTTTTTCGAATATAGGAGAAGATAGTATCGGTGCCTTAGCAGAAAACATTGATCTAACAGAAGCTAGTGTTTCAGGAACTGTGGTACTTCCAAAAACTGCTAGTGCCAGTGATTTAACAATTTCAGTGGAACCAAAAAGTGATGAGTCAAATCCTTCTGTTGTAGGTCAGGTTATTTATTCCTATGGAGAAAGACAGGTTGGAACAGGTGATTTGATTTTTACGGCCACAGATCAGACAGAATATCCCTTCCATAACTTAAGTGAGGAAGAGGGAGGAAGTAGTGTTGCTTATTACAGATTGAACTTTCTTTTAGTATTGGAAATACTAATTATTATAGCAGCTGGCTGTGGTGTTATATTTATTCTTTATCATCAGTGGAATAAATGGTCTGTTCGAATTCATAGACACAGAGAGGCAAAAAGAAGAAATAAACCTCAGTATACAGTGATAAAAAGAAGACGCAAGAGACGTAAATAGACAAAAATAAAATGTAAATTATAACAATACGACAAAAATAGACCTAAGGGATTTGGGAATACTAGGTTTTAAAGACAAAATTAAAGACACCAATTATTTTCTGACAATAATCGGTGTCTTTTTTTATTGTATGAAAAGTTATGAGATGAGCCCATGCAACATTGTTGAAAGTAGGGCTTTGTTTTCTGTTAAGAATAAAATGCCATGGCTGGTGTCTATGGCGGTAATATATTTTTCTTTAAGGGTTTCAGATTCATAAATTAGCTGAAGTAAATAGGATTTATAATTTGGCTCGGTTCTTAAAAATAAGAACTCGTATTTTTCATGATCTTCCACCTGGGCAAAGGAGCGATTTAACAAAGTAGATAATTCTTTGTCCTGTGCCATTTGACCCTTTGTTTTATCTACAATGAAAAAACCATTTTCATCCTTTGGCATATTCATGGATTTTACAGCTCTTTGAACCTGTTTTGTTAAACTAGGACTTGAAGGATAAAGGGCTTCAAAGATGGGCATAAAATCCTTTGCAGTTTTAAAATGTCGATTTCCTCCCTGGCGAAGAGTCTCTGTCATAAGGGTACGTTTGATTTGTTCTTCGCATTCCTGTCGGGTAGGATTTCTGTATTTTGATTCATATTGATTGGAATGATCCATGTTACCTCCAAAACGACAATTATTTCTGTCCTTCACCATTATAAGACAGGATAAATTCAAAAGCAAGACATAAGAGACAAATTGACAGACGTAAAAGGGTTTTTTATAATATAAAAAGATTACCACAACAAAAACTGTGAAGTGGTAAATTTCGGTATTAAGGAGTAAGAATATGGAAGCACCTTTTCCTATGGATCGTGAAGAAAAAAAGGAATACCAGTTAGAACAGATACTAAAACTTATAGAGGAAAACCACGGACTGATTAAATCTTCTGATTTAAAGGACAGGGGAGTGGACTTTAGAAGGATTCAAACCTTTGTGGAAGAAGGAAAGTTAACTCGAGTAAAAAATGGTTATTATACTTCAAAGCTTTTAAATTATAGCGAAGAACAATTAGTGGTAGCGATGTTTCCCGATGGTGTCTTTACCTTAGAAAGTGGAGCATATTACTATGGCTATTTAAAGAAACGACCTGCTCATTGGTCTGTAGCAATTAGTAAAAACACTTCAAAATCCAGATTTAAATTGGATTATCCTATTGTGGTTCCTTTCTATACAGAGCCTGATGTTTTAGAAAAAGGTGTGAGGGAAATGGAAATCGCCGGGGAGCAGATGAAAATCTACACGAAAGAGCGGTTAATCTGTGATATTTTAAAGTATCAGGAAAAAATGGATGCAAAAGAATTTAAAGAAGCTGTCTTAAGTTATATTCAGGACGAGGATAAAAATGTAGCGGATTTAATGATGTTTGCAAAGGAACGTAAAGTGTTGAAAAAGGTACAGATGATGATTGGAGTTTGGTTATGATAAAAAGTAAACTTCATGAAATAGCGGAAGAAAAAAATATACCTTTTGAAAATATCCTTACAGGATATGTAAAAGAAGAAATTCTATCCTATTTATATAAGAATGGATTTCATAGCTGTTTTTGCTTAAAAAATCCCAATGGAATAAGCTTTGAGGGTTATAAGGGAAGGGCTTTACGACAATTAAAGTTTATCTATCGGGAAGATGAGCGAATACTAAAAAGCGATGGCTTTGTACCAGGTTGTCCTTTTTCAGAGGATTTTATGGAAGTGTTTTATGAAGAAATTCTTTTAAAGCTACCAAATTTTACTATTCAAAATAAGGAAGTAAAGGATACCACCATCTATTTTGACATCTATTGTGAAAATATGTATGTTCCTTTTTTTATAGAGATTGAAAAAGAAAAGGAAGGGTTTACCCCAAATCAACAAAAGATTTTTCTTCCGGTATTAGAAGAAACCTATGAGGTGGTTACTTATCCAGTTGAACAGGAAGCGGCGCTTCACTTAGGCGAGATTTTAAAAGACTTAGAACTATTAAATGAAATGGAGCATTATCTTTCCTTATATTCTATTTTTTCAAGAGAGACTCTGGAGGGAGTTCGATTTCAAAATGCGTTAGCAGAAGTGTTAAAAAAGAAACATATATCAATTTCTTCCGGTGTATTTGATATGGTTTTAGGTTATAAGAACTATTCTTATATGAAGAAAAAATGGAAGGTATTATTGCGAAGACAAAAAATAAAAGAGCCTTCCTGGGAAGAAGTAATAGAGTTACTAGAGGCAGCAGTAACGCCAATTTGGAATACAACAAAAGAGGATCTGATTTTTTTCGGAGATTGGATGCCAGAGATTGGACGTTACCTGGACTAAAAGGAGTTTATTGTGATTGATAAGAGCCTAGAAGCATATGGAAAAAGCGATATATACCCTTTTCATATGCCAGGACATAAAAGAAGAGAATTTGATTTTGAAAATCCTTATCATATAGATATTACGGAGATTACAGGTTTTGATAATCTTCATAATCCAACAGGGCAGCTACAGGAATTAGAAGAACATTGGGCGAAACTTTATGGGGCAAAAAAAGCCTATCTTATGATAAATGGTTCTACAGGTGGAATTCTAAGTGCAATTTTTGCTGCATTGGAGGAAGATGAAGAATTATTACTTGCAAGAAATTGTCATAAAAGTGCTTATAATGGAGCATATTTAAAGGATGTAAATCTTCATTTTATTTACCCGGATTTAATAAAAACAGAAGGTGGAAGTATTAGTGGAGAAATATCTCCTAAAAACCTTGAGAAGATTTTAAAAGATAATCCTAACATAGGAGCATTTTTATTTACATCTCCCACCTATGAGGGAATCATTTCAAATATAGAAGAACTTTCAAATATTGCCCATTCCTATGGAGTGAAGGTGATAGTGGATGCAGCTCATGGGGCACATTTTGGACTTTGTGGTAGTTCCTATGAAAATCCAGTAACAATGGGGGCAGATTTAGTAGTAGTAAGTTTGCATAAAACATTGCCAGCCTTTACTTCTACCGCCATGTTACTACAGTCACATACTACAAAAATCAAAGAAGAAAAGATTCGTTTTTATCTGGATTGTTTTGAAACCTCTTCTCCTTCTTATATTCTTATGGCGTCTGCTGCGAAATGCTGTGAATATCTAGAAAAAAATGGGAAAAGGGAAGTATCTTCTTATGAAAAGAAAATAGATAAATTTTATGAAGACTGTGAAAGTCTTTCAAAATTGAAACTATTACAATGGGACAATAAAGATAAGGGAAAACTTGTAATATCTGGAGAAGGATATTTATTAGGAAGTGAGCTTTTTTCCATACTTCGGGATGAATATCAATTAGAACTTGAAATGGCAGCAGGTGGATATTGCATTGCCATGACATCTATGATGGATACAGATGAAGGGTTTAAGCGGTTAAAGAAAGCCCTGTTTGAAATTGATGGGACTTTAAAAACAAAGAAAAAAGAAGATGAAAAAGAATTTCGTTATCCGAAATCTACACAGGTTCTTTCATTAAAAGAAGCTGTAGAAGGTAAAAAGACAAGGCGGCCTGTGGAGAGTGCTCTAAATTGCATAGCTGCAGGATTTGTAGATTTTTATCCACCAGGAATCCCAATTTTAGCTCCAGGGGAACTTATTACGGAAGAAATCGTGAAGTTTATTATGGATGGTATGGAGCGAAATCTTAATGTAGAAGGGATTTCATCAAAAGGAATTTTAATTGTGGAATAGAAAGGACTATATTATACTTTACATATGGGAAAAATATTTTGCTTAATGGGAAAAAGCTCCTCCGGTAAAGATACTATTTATAAACATTTGCTAGAGGAAATGGACTTAAAAAGAGTGGTGTTGTATACAACAAGACCAATTAGAGAGAACGAACAAGAGGGTGTAGAGTATCATTTTTGCACAAGTGAAGAAGAAGAAGCTTTTGAAAAAGCTGGAAAAATAATAGAAAAACGTACCTATCAGACCATACACGGACCCTGGGATTATTTTACAGTAGATGATGGATCTATGGATTTAAAAGCATGGGATTATTTAATGATTGGAACCCTAGAAGCCTATGAAAGTCTTTGTACCTACTACACTAAAGACAAAATTGTGCCGATATATATAGAAGTAGAAGATGGTATTCGTCTTTCAAGAGCATTAGAAAGAGAAAGACAGCAAAAGGAACCGAAGTATGAGGAAATGTGCCGAAGATTTCTAGGGGATGCGAAAGATTTTTCTGAAGAACGCTTACAGGAATGCGAGATTTCTAAAAGGTTTCAAAATGAAAACTTGGAAAAAACAGTAGAAGCAGTAAAAGATTATATCCTAGAAATGAGGCAGGGTTCATAGGAGATTAATTATGGATATTAAGGTAAATGAAGCCACACCCGTTACACAAACACAGGCAACTTCTGATGTGAAGGTAAAGGATGATACTTTTAAATTTACACTGGCCAGTGAGATTGAAGATAACGAACTTCAGGAAAAACTCACATCCTTAATGAATGATATTGAGACTCAGGGAAATCGAATTGCGGAGCATATGGATATTCGCGATATGAAAAAGTATCGTACTTTGGTTAAGGAATTTGTAAATGAAGTAGTAAACCGTTCTCATAGATTCAGTCGTGAAAATTTCCTGGATCGAAAAGGTCGTCATAGAGTTTATGGAATGGTTAAGATGGTAGACAAGAACTTAAATGATTTAGCAGAGGCATTAGTTGCCGA
The DNA here is from genome assembly GCA_024684155.1 of Lachnospiraceae bacterium. Lineage (GTDB taxonomy): Bacteria > Bacillota > Clostridia > Lachnospirales > Lachnospiraceae > JAILEN01. The sequence continues at coordinate 8,636 of JAIKXK010000333.1, forward strand.
TGAAAAAGATCATATGGATATACTTGGAAGGGTAGATGAAATCCGAGGACTTCTTTTGGATATTTCCACCTAATCCTTCCTTAGGAACGAGGAATATGTTATTTCGAGAAATAATCGGACAGGATCATATAAAAAATCATATGCAAAAGTCGTTGAGAGAAGGCAAAATCTCTCACGCCTACATAATTAATGGAGAAAAAGAATCCGGGAAGATGATGTTGGCAAAGACCTTTAGCCAGGCCCTTTTTTGTGAAAAGGGCGGAGATGAACCCTGCGGGGAGTGTCCTAGTTGCTTAAAGGTAGCCCATAATAATCACCCGGATTTAATTTATGTTACTCATGAAAAACCAAATAATATAGCAGTAAGAGAAATTAGAGATCAGGTGGTAGGGGATATGATGATTCGTCCCTATAGTGCAAGCCGAAAGATTTACATTATAGAAGATGCACAGCTAATGAATGCCTCTGCACAAAATGCTATTTTAAAATCTTTAGAGGAACCGCCAGAATATGTTACTATTCTTCTTTTAACAGATAATGCGTCTGCACTTTTACAGACCATTCGTTCCAGATGTATTTTATTAAATATTGAACCTGTCATAAAAGAACAGGAAATCATAAAACGAAAATTAATCCAGGAATATGAAATGCCAGAGTATGAGGCAGAGGATATTTTAAATTTTGCTCAGGGAAATGTGGGGAAAGCTTTTTCTTTAGCCAGTAGTGAATCCTTTCGAGGAGTAATGGAAGATACTCTTGGATTGGTAAAGCAGGTATCTTCTTTCCGACAGGTAGATGTGGAAAACAAGGCAGAAGAAATCAAAGCTAAGTGGAAAAACGGAGAAATTGATTTAAAAGAATATCTGGATTTGCTAGTGCTTTGGTATCGTGATGTGTTATTATATAAGGCGACGGCGAATGAAGAATACGTATATTTTAAAGATCATATTCGTGAAATCAGAAAACAGGCAGAGCGTGGAAGTTTCAAGAAGTTGAGTGCCATAATCAATAAAATTGAAACTTCAAGAAATCAGCTTCGTTCCAATGTGGATGCGGAATTGGTTTTTATATTGCTTATGCAGGTTATGAAGGAGATATAAAATGACAAAGATTGTTGGAGTTCGATTCCGTAATGCAGGAAAGAGCTATTACTTTGATCCAAAGGATATGGAACTCTTTGTAAACGATAAAGTAATTGTGGAAACTGCTCGAGGAATTGAGTTAGGAACCGTTACCATTCCTGCTATGGAAGTGGAGGACGATAAAGTTTCTTTGCCTTTAAAGGAAGTTACGAGAAAGGCAACAGAAGAAGATAAAAAGAAGGCAGAAGATAATATTTCTGCTGAAAAAGAAGCATATAAGATTTGCATGGAAAAGATTGCAAAGCATAACTTAGAGATGAAGTTGGTACAAGCTGAGTATACCTTTGATAAAAGTAAACTTCTCTTTTACTTTACAGCAGATGGTCGTGTGGACTTTCGTGAATTAGTAAAGGACTTAGCATCTGTATTCCATACCCGAATTGAGCTCCGTCAAATTGGTGTTCGAGATGAGACAAAGATTTTAGGCGGTATTGGAATTTGTGGTAGAGAGCTTTGCTGCAAAACTTACTTAACAGAGTTTGCTCCTGTATCCATTAAGATGGCAAAAGAGCAAAACCTATCTTTAAACCCTACAAAAATCTCTGGTGTTTGCGGAAGATTAATGTGTTGTTTAAAGAATGAAGAAGATACCTATGAATATTTAAATAAGACCACTCCAAAGCGTGGAGACATTGTTGCCACTGCCGGAGGAGAGACAGGTGAAATCATAGATGTTAATGTATTACGACAGACATTACGTGTCTTATTTGAAGAAAACGACAATAAAGAAGTCCGTGAGTATGCTGTGGAAGAGGTTACGGTAAAAGGTCATAAGAAGAAGGGCCAAAACAACCAAAACCAAAAGGAAGCACAAAAGCTTTCGAAAGAAGAGCAGGAAGCTAGCAAGTTAGAAGAGTTGGATAAGATAGATGAAAACAACTCAGATAATAATAAAAAGAACAACCAGAAGAATGGGAAAGGTGATAAGAAGGACAATAATAAAAAGAAAAACTTCAACAAGAAAAATCACCACAATAAAAAGAACAATAAACCTAAAGACAACAATAAGGAGTCATAGATGGAAGTTGAGTTGCGAGAAGATGAACGGCTAGATGATCTTGGACGCAACGGCTACCGCATTATTCAGCATCCAAAGAAGTTTTGCTTCGGTATGGATGCTGTTCTTTTATCCGATTACGCCAGGGTAGAAGAAGGAGAGGTGGCCTTAGATCTTGGGACAGGAACAGGAATTCTACCAATTTTATTAGAAGCAAAGACAAAGGGAGCTCACTTTACAGGGTTAGAAATCCAGGAAGAAAGTGCAGAAATGGCAAATCGAAGTGTTCAATTAAACGATCTTGGAGATAAGATTTCCATTGTTCAGGGCGATATGACAACAGCTTCTGAAATTTTTGGAGCAGCTTCTTTTGA
>JAIKXK010000213.1 GCA_024684155.1 Lachnospiraceae bacterium
ATTCTTCTAATAGTGCCATAATTATTTATATTCCTTTTCTTATTTAATTTGGATTGAAAATCCTTATAAAGTATAGCAAAATAGTATACAAGATTCAATGACAACATCAAGGAATCGGAAAGGATATCAATATGAAAAAAGCAAAACAAATTTTAGCCATTATTGGAATTATTTTATTGGTAGGTCTTTATGTTCTTACCTTCGTTTTGGCTATAATAGATGATCCAAACACCATGAAATTACTTAGCGCATCTATTGTTGCAACCATCGTAATTCCAGCCGGCATTTGGATCATAGGAATCTTTGTAAAATTATCTTCTCCGTCTAAGGGCCCAGATGATGATACCAAAGACGATAGCCAATAGTGGAATAATAATTCCGAACAAAATACCAAAGATTAATACGGCATTGGCCGAGGTGGTCAAATATTCCATATCATAGCTCTTTGATGCTACAACAACAGCATTTGAAGAGCTTTCTTCATCTGAAGTCATAAGTGATAAATTGTCCATAAATAAAGTAGCATTTCTACCTGATACATATTGGTTTGCAGAATCTGTAAAGATGTAGCTAGAACCATAGACAAATAAGGTTCCACCATTATCGGTATCTACTTCAAGCCCTAAAGTGTAGGTACCTTCTTCATCCCCATCTTCCTTTGTAATTCCAGTTGTTCCTGTAATCTGAGAAATAGTTTCTGCCGTTACACCCTGCTTTAGAATTGCACTTTCTGAAGAAGTTAAAAGGGGTGTATAGGTATACACATCTGCATCTTCAGGATATGTAAGTGCTAAAGAATATGGTGCTAATACAGACATCGTTCCATACACATCTGAAGTTGCATCTGTATTTTTTACGTTTGGTAATAGGAAATACTGCAACTGATAGTAATAGTTTCGATCCATATCTGCTACTAATCCATCTTCTACAGATACACTGTAATTTGCAAGTAATGACTGTAAATTTGGCAAATTTGCTGTACTATTAAAGTCTAATGTAATAAATACATTTCCGCCATTTTCCATATAAGCTAATACCTTAGCCACATCGTCTTCAGAAAAATCTGTCTGAGGAGCATGAATAATCAAAGCGGAGCAATCGTCAGAAATCGCATCTACTGTTAATAAGTTAAGGGTTTCAAGTGTCATATTTGCCTTTGAAACCACATCGGTATAGCTAGAAGAAAGTGTTGTTTCATCATGTCCTTCTAACTGATATACCACTGGTAAATCTTCAGAGGTTACATATTGAAGTGCACTGGTTAAAAGTCCCTCTCCATCATAACCTGTTACAGACTGTGTATAGGTTATGTAATCTACCTCATATTCATACATATCATCATAACTAACTACCTTTGACATATCACCACATTCTACAATTAAACTTCCTGTTGATAAATCTGATTCTGTATAGTTAGATACAAAGGTTGGATTTGATTCTGTATCAATATATTCTTCTGTAATATGCTTTGAAGCAGCGTCATAATTATTTACCATTTTGGCAACAATTTCATCTACACTATCTTCTGTACCAACAACATAAACGGTAATATCATCCTCTAACCCGGATAAGTATTCCTTTGTTTCGTCTGTAAGTGAATACAACTTTGCAGATGTTACATCAATGGTTGCATAGTTTTCTGGTATATAGGTAGCTGCAATATTAACAAGTACACAGGCTACAATTCCAACAATAATTCCTGAGGTAGAAAATACAGTAAAGGAAACCTTTGTAGCACTAACGCTCCAACGTCTTTTTAAAATCACCTGTGTTGTTAAGAAAATCATTAAAGCAACGATAGAAACGTCATAAATGACATCTTTTACCTCAAATGCACCACTCAAAAAGTTTGACAAAGGAGTCATTAAATCATAACAGTTTAAAATCTTTGAAAGTAAATCTGGCAATGAAAGTGCAGAAACCACAGAACTCATCATATAACCAACAAATAAAACAACAAAGGAAATGATTGCTGCTAAAATCTGACTTTCAAATAATGAGGAAATAAATAAACCAATGGATATACAAACCAATCCATAGAGCCAAAAACCAAGGACAGCAATGTAGTTTTGTACAAAATCCACTGTTCCATAATGGGCCATTACAATAGGTGAAAGGCAAATCACACCACAAACAATACTATAAGTGGCAGCCATAGCCAAAAACTTGCCAAAGACAATCTTAAAAACTGAAATTGGTGAAGTTAAAAGTAACTGGTCTGTTTTATTTTTTCTTTCCTCTGCAAGGGAACGCATGGTAAGAATTGGAACAGCAATTAAAACTACAAATACCAATCCATGAACTGTATATGAAATTGTAGGATATGCGCTAGTCATATTATAAACTGTAAAATACAATCCAAATAACGCTAATAAAACACCTACAAATAACCATCCTATTACATTTTGGAATAAGGATTTAAACTCTCTTTTAAAAATTGCAAGCATTATTCTTCATCCTCCTTATTCTCTTCTGCTTCATCCTGTTGTGTCATTTCAAGGAATAAATCTTCTAAGGACTGTCCTAATTCCTTCATTCCAAAAATTGCCACTCCGTTCTGACTCAAAGCCAAAGATACTTCTTCTCGAATATCTTCATTTCCTTTTGCCGAAACTTGAATCAAAACTTTTCCTTCTTCTAGATCCTCTACGGATACATGATCTACCAAAGAAAGATTCTTTAATATGTTTTCACAACTTTCTCTATCGCCCTTTGCTTCAATTTCAATTTGCTGTGAAGCCTTAATGTGTAAAGAAAGATTTGATACAACCTCACTAAGGACTAATTTTCCTTTTGAAATAATAAAAACATGATCACATACTTCAGATATTTCAGATAAAATATGGGAACTGATAATAACCGTATGTTTCTCTCCTAGTTCCCGAATTAATTGACGAATCTCTGTAATCTGTAATGGATCAAGCCCTACCGTAGGCTCATCTAAAATAATCATTTCAGGAGATCCTATAATGGCCTGAGCAATACCGACACGCTGTTTATATCCCTTTGATAAATTTCGAATCAAACGACGTTCTACATCAAGGGTTTGTGTTCGTTCCATAGCCGAAGTCACTTCCGCCTTTTTCTCCGCTTTTTTTACCCCTTTTAAATCAGCTACAAAATATAAATACTCTGATACTGTCATATCCTGATACAAAGGTGGCATTTCTGGCAAATAACCAATTTTTGACTTTGCTTTTTTTGCATCTTTTAAAATATCAAAACCGTCTATTGTAACTGTTCCTTTTGATGGTGCAATATAGCCAGTCATAATATTCATGGTTGTTGATTTCCCCGCACCATTCGGGCCTAATAATCCATAAATTTTTCCAGGTTCTACTGTAAAACTTAGACCATCAAGGGCGGCGTGATTCCCGTAATTTTTTGTTAGGTTTTTTACTTCAATCACAACTATTTCCTCCTAATTATTTTATACACGCAAAATAAATTTTAGCCTTTATATGTGTATTGTTTATGTTATAAATGTGACGAAATTGTGAACATAAAAAGGCACCTCCTAAGAGGTGCCCATAATATCAATTATTTTGATAAAGGTGACTTACGATAAATAATATCGCTACGTCCAGGACCATTACTAACCATAGTAATAGGATAACCAATTTGTTCTTCAATAAATTCTACATAGTTTCTACAGTTTTCTGGTAGTTCATCGAAATTCTTAATACCACGAATGTCTTCTTTCCAGCCAGGTAGTGTCTTAAGAACCGGCTTTGCTTTTTCAAGCTTTGAAGTAACAGGGAAATCTGTGGTTACTTCCCCATCAATTTCATATCCAACACATACAGGAATTTCATCCAGGTAACCAAGTACATCTAATACAGTAAAGGCAACATCTGTTGTACCCTGCATACGACAACCGTATTTAGAAGCTACACAGTCGAACCATCCCATACGTCTTGGGCGACCTGTGGTAGCGCCGAACTCACCACCATCACCACCACGTCTGCGGAGTTCATCTGCTTCATCGCCAAAAATTTCTGAAACAAATGCACCAGCACCAACAGCGGAAGAATACGCTTTACACACAGTCACAATTTCTTTAATTTCATAAGGAGCAACACCAGCACCGATTGCACCATAAGCAGCTAAAGTAGATGATGAAGTAACCATTGGATAAATTCCATGATCTGGATCTTTTAATGTTCCAAGCTGTCCCTCTAAAAGAACTGTCTTTCCTTCTTTTAAAGCCTTATCAAGCATTAATGAAACATCACATACATAAGGAGCAATCATATCTCTATATTCATGCAGGGTATCTAAAAGTTCCTTTTCATCAATGGCTGGTTTGTGATATAAATGCTCTAATAATACGTTTTTCTGAGCACATACTCTAGGAATCTTTTCCTGCAAAAGCTCATCATCAAATAATTCTGAAACCTGGAAACCAATTTTCGCATACTTGTCAGAATAAAATGGTGCAATTCCTGATTTGGTTGATCCAAAAGATGCCTTTCCAAGTCTTTCTTCTTCATATTGATCAAATAAAATATGATAAGGCATTACAATCTGTGCACGATTTGAAACTGCAATCTTTGGAGCAGGAACTCCCTTATCTGTAATCGATTTAATCTCGTTAATCAAAATAGGAATATTAAGTGCTACACCATTACCAATTACACTTGTGGTATGGTTATAAAACACACCTGAAGGTAACGTATGAAGTGCAAACTTACCATAATCATTAACGATGGTATGTCCTGCATTTGCACCACCCTGGAATCGTACAATATAGTCAGCCTTCTCTGCTAACATATCTGTGATTTTACCTTTTCCTTCATCACCCCAGTTTGCTCCTACAACAGCCTTAATCATCTTTCTCTTTCCTCCTAAGCTTTCGCTTTCTATATAAACTAAAAATTAGATATTTTCTACAATTGATTTGGTAGCAGTAATAGCTAATGCTCCTGGTCCAATATGACAACTTACAGAAAGTGCCAAAGGATTGATTTCAATTTTATGATTAGGGAAACGCTCTTCTGCTTCCTTCTTAAACTCTTCCGCTTCTTCTAAGTTATTGGTATGAGCGATGGAAATAACATATTCTTTTCCCTCTTCATCCTTAAAGCGTTCCTTTAAATCTTTTTCAATAGCATCTAACATAATCTGTTTTGCCTGCTTCATTGTGCGGGCCTTTGAAAATGTATCAAGCTTTTCACCCTGAATTTGTAATACAGGTTTTATGTGAAGCAAGGTTCCGATTGCTGCTACAGCAGGTGTCAATCTACCACCTTTTTTCAAATACTTCAATGTATCTACTGTAATATAAATTGTAGATTCCTTCTTATGCTCTTCTAAATACTCTTTTATTTCAAGAGCTGACTTTCCTTCATCAGCTAATTTCTTTGCTTCTAAGGCAGATAGACGCTGAGTTACAGAAATTCTTTGATTATCTACAACCTGAACCTTTCCGTCATAATCATCAGAAAGCATAATTGCAGTCTGACAAGAACTAGATAGACCTGAAGACATTGGAATATATACGATTTCATCATACTCTTTTAAAAGTTCATCCCACTTGTCCATAACATCTCCTGCTGAAGGCATAGATGTTGTAATTTGACAATCATTTTCTAACATTTCATAGAAATCTTTTTGAGATAAATCTACAAATTCAAAAAATAACTTCTCATCAATATAAAAAGGCATTGGCAATACAAAAACGCCTGTCTTTTCCTGTTCACTTGGTGTAATACCACTATTTGTATCTGTTACAATTGCTACTTTACTCATATATACTCCTTACTCGGTTTATGAATACTAACACACGAAGTGTAGTTTACCATATTTTAGCTTTATATACAAATAAAAAGAGGTGAAAACCAAATGTGATTCTCACCTCTAAATCTTATTTTAAAATAGGTTCGTATAATTCGTAGGTAACGGTACCATCCTCGTTCAATGTATGAGTTTCGAGGTAGATATCTTCTATTCCATCTCCGAAAGAAAAATACTCAATATTATTACTCATTCCTGTCTTTCCATCAGGGAATATATTTCTTATGTTTCCACTTCCGGAGCCGGAAATATCATTTAAATCATAGGAATAATCATAGATTCCTTCCTCATCCGGTATACAAATCATTTTCGTGGATTCTATAGGCGTAGCATAGGAATCAATATTTTCAGGAGTAAGTTTTTCCATAAAAGCAGTAATCTCTTCTGATTCACCATTTTCTACTGTTTCATCAGTAGCTCCATCCTTTGAAAGGATTCCTTCAATTGTACTCTTTGCCTTAGCATCATCTGCCTTTGAAGCATCAAAAGGAATAGCAAACAAGGCATTTACACCGTCATATGATTCATCTCTGGAAATCTTCCCGGTTGATTCATCATAATGAAATGCTTCTGTGTTATAAAACGTTCCGTCTGAAACCCCAAGATAAATATTATGGTCTCCAAAGCATTCAATATTTTCCACCTCTATAATGCGATACATAATACCATCTTCCACGATAGCAGAATATCCTCCGCCTCCCAGGGAGAAAATATTCACTACGGAAGGATTATATCCTTCTATGTAAGGGGAAACCAGAAAGTCCTCTTTACCATAATCCTCATCGGATATATCCGGCATTGGTGTACCGTCACTTTTTGCAATGGCTACTACAGCGTAAGTACAATCATCCAATACCTCTCCATTGTCCATGGTCAGATACTCCGATAAATTCTTTCCTGATACCAGCCCCAAAAGAGAAATATCATATCCATCAAAAGACTGTACCACACTATCTGTCCATAAATTGTCTTTTTCCAGGGTCTGTGCAAGTTTAGAATCTCCTGCTTTTTTTGCAACTTCATCTGCAGACAAATACTTCCAGGCTGCAATGGCAGAAACAGAAGTAAATACAAGTGCCAATGCCACAGCAGCAGCTGTAGCCGAAAATCTTTTTCGTCCAATACGAGTTATTTTATTCATGCTTTCCTCCTCACTGAACTCTAATACTTTTTGATTCAGTT
>JAIKXK010000111.1 GCA_024684155.1 Lachnospiraceae bacterium
AAACAAAACCAGTCAATAAATAATATTTTCAAATCTTACTCCTTAATCCCTCTGTTATGCTTTAATCCAGTCCTCTAATACAGATGGATTGTGCATCACATCCCAGGGAATCATTTCTGTCTCAGTGCTGCAATATCTGCATCGCAAAAATGGATATAACAGTCTCTCCTTTAAGCGACGTGTATTCATACCAAGTTCATATATATCAATGGCACCATCTTCCGGCAAATCTTTATCAAAATATTCATTGAAATATTTTGTAGTAAAAGGCAAAAAGCAGGCTGCAACTTTTCCATCGTAGAAATTATTACACATCTTTTGACTGCATTTATAAAAAGCCATGATTGTTTCATCATCTGACTGTGGCTCTAAGATTTGTTTCTTACCAAACTCTGTGTTTAAAGGTGTAAGAGTATAGTTTACTTTTTTCTCATCTAAAAGCTTCAAAACCTCTGGCATGGTATCCTTCATTGGAGGATAAAAAGAAATGGAAAGAACAATATTTTCCTCTGCCATAACCTTATAAAATTCTTCAGGCATAGCCTTTAAAAGCACTCCATTTGTCACCACATAAATTCTGGCATCTGGATATAGACTTCTTGCCAGTTTCATATATTTATTAATGTCCTTATTCATCAAAGGTTCTCCCCCTAAGATACGAAGAACTCCAATATCATCAATCAAATTATGAAACTTTGTAAAATCTTTTTCGAATTTATCATAGTCCGGATACACTTCTTCTTTTACAAGTCCGGAATAATGTTCGCAGGCCTTGCAGTTTAAGTTACAATGATCTGCTACATGGAATTCCAAATAGCCTAAATATTTTGTTTCAAAAAAAGGAGTAAAATAATCTAAGATTTCTATAGAGTCTGTTGTCTCCATCTTAGATAATCGATCTGCAAAATAAAGATTTTCCAAAGAGATGCCATTTGAAAACAAGGTCCAAGGCAGAGAGAATCCACCCATGGCACATTCCTTCGGAACTATCAAAATCTGAATGTCGTTGTTATGAAGTTTTTGTAATAACTCACTGCCCGATAAAAGTGGCACAGAAGGTTCCTGTCCTCTTAGAATATCTCCAGCAAAATATTCTACTGCCATCTCTTCTCCGCCAGCGGCTAATGCTTCTTTGTTATATTTTTTCTCTATAAATTCTTTTACAATTTCTGAAATAATAATATTTCCGTAGATTACGGTTTTTAACATATTTTCCCCTTTATTATTCAAGCACAATATCTAGTGTTATTATACCGAACTTAGTTATAAATTTAAATATTTTACCATGGATTGCATGTATCAAATGTAATAAAAAAAGGGAGCCGCCTAAGCAACTCCCTGTATATACTTTTGGGTCTCGAAAACAAATTATTGAAGTAGTGACAGAACACCCTGTGTAGACTGATTTGCCTGAGCAAGCATTGACTGACCTGCCTGAACCAAGATATTGTTCTTAGAGTATTCTACCATCATTGCTGCCATATCTGTATCACGGATACGAGATTCAGCTGATGATGTATTCTCAGATGTAGTATCAAGGTTTGCAATTGTATGTTCAAGTCTGTTCTGAATAGCACCAAGTTTAGCTCTCTGTGTAGAAACCTGATCAATAGCTGACTGAACTTTAGACATTGTTGTTCCTGCTGATGTAAATGATGTTACAACTAAGTCATCTGTTCCAACACCAATAGATGTTGCCTGCAAACTAACAATGTCAATCTGAATATTCTGTCCAGATAATGCACCAACCTGAAGATTCTTTCCAGTAAATGTTCCATCTAATAAGTTCATAGTATTGAACTGAGTAGAACTAGAAATACGGTTAATTTCAGATGATAACTGATCCAATTCCAACTTTAATGCATTTCTATCTACAGAAGTATTTGTATCATTAGCTGCCTGAGTAGCTAACTCATTCATTCTCTGTAACATAGAATGTACTTCATTTAAAGCACCTTCAGCAGTCTGTACTACTGAAATACCATCAGCTGCATTAGTAGATGCACGATCAAGACCACGAATCTGGCTTCTCATCTTTTCAGAAATTGAAAGTCCTGCTGCGTCGTCTGCTGCTCTATTAATTCTATATCCTGAAGATAATTTTTCTGTTGCTTTAGACTGTGCATTTGTTGTAATTCCTAATTGACGGTTTGTATTAGCCGCCTGCATGTTATGCTGTACTACCATAATTTGTTTCCTCCCTGAATTTAAAAATCCTGCTTTTTAGTTTCAGCTGTTTTTTATTTTTAATAAGTATCTATTGTAAGTGAAGCCTACTACAACTTCCTTACACCTTATATATCGAA
>JAIKXK010000126.1 GCA_024684155.1 Lachnospiraceae bacterium
ATTTGGACGGCGATGTACGCAATCGTTTATTTCCTTTTTATGGATAAGGTTTATGGAATCCTTCAGATGTGTACCTTATTATCATTGCCAATTTTGAAGCAATATAACGGCGAGAGAGGAAATTGGAAGGGAATGAAATGGTTCTTCTATATTTATTATCCAGCGCATTTGTTTATCATTGGAATTATCAGAGTGCTCATGGGAATTGAGAGTATTTTCCCATAAAAAGGTCTTGTTGCCAGTATCAAGATAAAAGAAAGAAAAAAGAATCTATTACCGTCTTTAAGATAAAAGATCCAAATTTAAGGGTCTTTTATTTTTTTGTAATGAAAAATGATTTAATCCGGTTATGAGGTTGTATTTTACCTACGATTTACACAAAGTATTCGTGAAAATTTACAATGCGTTGCTATACTCATAATCGAAGAATTTAAAAAAGTGAGGAATAAGATTAAATGAGTTACAAAGAAATAAGAGAAGACAAGGAGATTGCGGAGCTGATAAAAAAAGGAGATGAAATATTAGGTGCCTTAGGATATACGGATCATTCACAGGAGCATTGCTTGTTGGTAGCTGAACATGCTTCTGATATATTAAAACAACTTGGATACAAGAAAAAGGAAATTGAATTGGTAAAAATAGCGGCGTATATGCACGACATTGGAAATGCGATTAACAGAAACCAACATGCGGAATATGGTGCTCTTTTAGCAAATGATATTTTAAAAAATTATGACATATCCATAAAAGACAGAATCACGATTGTTTCAGCGATTGCAAATCATGATGAGTCTACTGGTGGTGCTTCAGATTTGATATCGGCAGCATTAATAATTGCAGACAAAACTGATGTAAGAAGAAATCGTGTAAGGAAGAAGCCGAAAGCCAGTTTTGATGTGCATGACAGAGTAAATTATGCCGTGACAAAAACAGATTTGATTATTAATAAAGAAAAGAAATATATTACCCTTGATTTAGAAATCGATGAAAAAATATGCACCATGTATGAGTATTTTGAGATTTTCCTTGGGCGTATGATGATGTGCAGGAAAGCAGCAGAGTTATTAGGAATGACATTTAAATTAGTGGTAAATGGAAATAAAGCATTATGATTTTAGAAACAAAAGGGAGTAAAGAATTATATGAAAAAAACATATGTGATAGATACCAATGTTCTTATTCAGGCACCTTATGCCATAGAATGTTTTGAGGATAACGATCTTGTTATTCCGTTAGTCGTACTTGAAGAATTGGATGGATTAAAAAAATCAGAAGGCGAAAAAGGATCTAATGCAAGGGCTGCAGTTCGAAAACTTGAAGAATACAGACAAAAAGGGAATCTCTTGCAGGGAGTGAAATTAGCAGAAGGCGGTAGCCTTAGAATAGAAAAGAATTATGTGGACGTAGAACTACCGAAGGATTTGCCGGATGATAAGCCTGATAACAGAATTTTAAAGGTGTGCAAAGGACTTCGTGATTCATATAAAAGAAAACAGGTCATACTTGTATCAAAAGATATTGTGTTAAGGCTGAAAGCAGAACTTATTGGCGTTAAGGCAGAGGATTTTGAAACAGAACAAATTTCTGATGATAATGCAAGATATACAGGTCGGGCAGAAGTCTTTGTTCCAGAAGAACTGGTGAAAAAATTTAAAAAGAAAGATCTTCTGATTGAAGAAGTTTATTTAAGTGACGAGGAAGGAAATAAAAGTGTTCCAAAGTTATATCAAAATGAATTTGTTATATTGCATCCTGACTGTACTTCAAAGAAAACCCTTCTTGGAAGAGTATCTGACGATAAAATTATTCCTTTAGCTTATAAAAAGAATCATCCTTATGGTATAACACCTAGAAATGTTGGACAGTATTTTTTACAGGAAGCTCTTATGACAGATGCAAAAAAAGCACCACTTGTCATAGTAAAAGGTATGGCGGGAACAGCAAAAACATTTTATTCATTGGTAGTAGGTCTTGAGAAAGTCTATAACAATCCTACCCAGGAATATCGAAGGATTCTGATATGCAGACCAAATGCTCAATTTGATGATGACATAGGATTCTTACCTGGTGAAGAAAAAGAAAAAATAGCGCCTTTAATGAGACCAATAATAGATAATTTGGAACAGATCATAGATACGGATGATAAAAAACGTTATGAAGATGAAACAGAGTTGTCGGATAAAATAAATGAAATATTTGAACGGGGAATTATAAGAACAGAAGCCTTAAATTATATAAGGGGACGGTCAATAGTTAAGACATATCTGATTATTGATGAAGCACAAAATATGACTCCTAATCAGGTGAAAGGTATCATTACAAGTGCTGGAAAAGATACAAAAATCGTGCTTCTTGGAGATCCTAACCAAATTGATAAACCTTTTTTAGATGAAAGAACAAATGGTTTGAGTTACGCTTCAGAATATATGAAAGACAGTCCACTTTGCTGGCAAATCACATTGTCTGCTGAGGAATGTGAAAGATCAGATTTAGCAATGGAAGCGGTAAAAAGATTCTAGGAAATCTTTCGTGGTGAGATAGTTGTTAATGGGGAGTAAGCTTCCTGGGGAGTGGCTGCCAGTGGGGGGAGTAAGATTCCTAGGGAGTAGTTGCCAGTGGGGGAGTAAGATTCATAGGGAGTGTGTGGTTTTTTGGGGGTGGAAATACTTGTGATTTAGCGGACCGGGTTTTTTAGAGGAAAAGTGTCAAAAAAAGCCCGGTTGGGGTTTGTGGAAATTTCTATTATTTGGGGACCGGGTTTTTAGAAGGAAAAGTGTCAAAAAAAGCCCGGTAATTATTAGGAGATTTTTACGAACCGGGTTTTTATAGAAAAAAGTGTTCAAAAAAACCCGGTCGAATTTTTTAGAAATTCTTATAATCGAAGAAACCGGGTTTTTTTGGAGTAAAACCACGAAAAAAACCCGGTGAGAGAAATTTCCAATTGAAGTGCCGGAAAATGTTTTGAATATTGTAAAGGATGAGTCAGAAGTGTGTAATCTTCATTGGAAAGTTCTTATCAATAGAAGAAATAGTGTTTTAGGTGATGTGATAAAAAAAGGAAAGATCCTTCCAGAAGATATTTACCATTACGCTTATTTAGAAAAAAGTTTAGCGAAAAGGTTTGTTACGAAAATTATAAGATGTTAGAGACAAAATAATCGAGTTAAATAGTCAACAGGCAGCAGAATATGTGGTAGAATATTTATTGCTAGAAAAACTGGAGCATAAATAATAAGGGGGAAATAAAAATGAACACAGGAATGCTAGTTTTATGGCTATTTGTAGCCTACGTAATTGTTACTTGGATTGGAGTGGGCCATACGATTTTTAATGTCAAAGTATTGCACATGAAATCCATGAAAGAAAGTGAAGGTTTGGGAGAGGCATATGAAAGTACCAGGCCTTGGCATCTTCTTTACAATCTCATTGTTTTTCCAATTTTTGGATGCCTTTATCTATCAGGTTTAGATGAGATTACCTTACAGTCAGCATTGATTGCAGGAGCTGTGTGGGCCATTGCAAGTATTGTGATTGACCTTGTGGGATGGGTGTTGATTCCTCATCCACTACAGGTAAGTTTTAAGCAGTTTTACGTTGAGTATCAACCATGGATCACTCTCATTTATATTGCAATTTTCTTGGGACCAGTTATCAGCTACTTCTTTTTTTCCATACTAAGATAAATGAGACAGAGAAACTGGCCGGATGTATGGAATATGGTATATCTATGAAATAATTGAATATATGTAATTATAAACACTACCAAATCGGCAATATATAATTCGTTTTTTGTGGAAGAAAATCGGATTTATATTGCCGATTGCGATATAATTATCTCATATGAATTCACATGATTTTTTCTTGTTAGGACGATTGTTGTTCTAAGGGAGTTAGTATGCTAAAAATTGTTCGAAATGATATTACAAAAATGGAATGCGAAGCCATTGTAAACACGGCCAATGAAGCACCTATAATTGGTGCGGGATGTGATATGGCAATTTACGAGGCCGCAGGGAAAGAAGAACTTCTAGAGGCCCGTAAAAAAATAGGGTACCTTGAAGAGGGAGAAGCTGCTATTACACCTGGCTTTCAGTTAAAAGCAGACTATATTATTCACGCAGTGAGTCCTCTTTATGAAGAAGGAAGTACCTTTGTTGAAAAGAAGCTTCGTGCTTGTTATAAAAACAGTCTTTCTCTTGCCAAAGAACATCATATTTCATCCATTGCTTTTCCTTTGATTGCGACAGGATCCTTTGGTTATTCAAAGGAAGAGGGACTTCGTATTGCGGTAGATGAAATTAACGGCTTTTTGTTAAGGGAAGATATGGAAGTTTATTTGGTGGTATTTTCCGATGAGGTAAAAAGCTTAGTGGATAAAATCGCACCAGATATTAAAGAATATATTGATAGGTATTA
>JAIKXK010000135.1 GCA_024684155.1 Lachnospiraceae bacterium
ATCAGCTGTTACGCCGTCAAGATCCCAAGTAATCTGACGTTTGATCCATTCTTTGTAAGTGTCTGCTTTACGAAGAGCCAAAGACTCACCACAGCAAAGAATAGGTGTAAGACCAGAAGCAAATGCCTTCTTAACCTTTGCATTGATTAACACATCATCTTCTCCGAAGATATCTCTTCTCTCTGAGTGTCCGATAATGATGTACTCAACCCCTGTATCCTTTAACATTGGAGCTGAAATTTCACCAGTGAAAGCACCGGAATCAACGATGTAGAAGTTTTCAGCACCAACATGTACGTTTGTGCCCTTTACTGCTTCTGCAACAGGTACGATATCGATTGCAGGTACACAGTAAACTACGTCAACATCATCATTTTTTACTAAATCTTTTAATTCTGCACACAAAGCAACTGCTTCAGATGGAGTCTTGTTCATCTTCCAGTTACCGGCAATAATTCTTCTTCTTGCCATTATAAATACTCCTTTTTCAATATCTTATATTGCCCACCTCCCGCAGGGCACCCCCATACTGCCTCGGTCGCTTTCGCTTACCCTCGTTGTATGGTCTCTCCCCTGCTTGCGGTGGGAATATTGTATACTATCTATAAATAATTATTTTTCGTTTGCAGCTTCTACACCAGGAAGTGCTTTACCCTCTAAGAATTCAAGGGAAGCTCCACCACCAGTAGAAATGTGGCTCATCTTATCGCCATATCCCATCTGGTTTACAGCAGCAGCTGAATCTCCACCACCAATAATAGTAGTAGCATCTGTAGCAGCCAAAGCCTTAGCTACAGCCAATGTTCCCTGTGCCAAAGTAGGGTTTTCAAATACACCCATAGGTCCGTTCCAAACAACAGTCTTTGCAGATGCAACAGCATCAGCGAATAACTTCTGTGATTTAGGACCGATATCGCATCCTTCTCTGTCAGCAGGAAGCTTATCGTAATCACATACTACTGTTTCAACAGGTCCGTCAATAGGGTTAGGGAAATCCTTAATGGTAACAGCATCAACAGGAAGAAGTAATTTCTTACCTAACTTCTCAGCCTTAGCCATCATTTCCTTACAGTAATCAATCTTAGTATCATCAACTAATGATAAACCAATTTCATATCCCTGTGCTTTTAAGAATGTATAAGCCATTCCACCACCAATAATTAAAGTATCACACTTCTCAAGAAGGTTATTAATAACATTTAACTTATCAGCAACCTTTGCACCACCTAAGATGGCAACGAAAGGACGTACAGGATTTTCAACAGCATTTCCTAAGAAATCAATTTCTTTCTGCATTAAGTATCCAACTACTGCAGTATCAACAAGTCCTGCAACACCAACATTTGAGCAGTGTGCACGATGAGCTGTACCGAAAGCATCGTTTACGAATACATCACAGATAGAAGCTAAATCTTTAGAGAAAGCTTCCCCATTTTTAGTTTCTTCTGGACGGAAACGAGTATTCTCTAAAAGAATAACATCCCCGTCTTTCATAGCTTCAACAGCAGCCTTTGCATTAGGTCCTACTACCTCAGAATCTGCAGCAAATTTAACTTCCTGTCCTAAAAGTTCAGACAAACGAACTGCTACAGGAGCTAATGTCTTAGTAGCCTTATCTTCTTCTGTCTTAACCTTTCCAAGATGTGAGCAAAGGATTACCTTTCCACCATCAGCAATTAACTTCTTAATTGTAGGAAGTGCAGCCACAAGACGGTTTTCATCAGTAATCTTTCCATCGATTAAAGGTACATTAAAATCGCAACGGCATAATACACGCTGTCCCTTTACGTTGATATCATCAACAGTCTTTTTATTAAGTCCCATTTTCTAATCCTCCTTTAAAACGGTCGTTTAAAAAAAATGGGCCCGGTCCCAATAAGACCGGACCCGTTTATAATTAGAGTCTTTTAATTAAGCAAGCTCAGAGAAGTACTTGATTGTACGAACCATCTGAGAAGTGTAGCTGTTCTCGTTATCATACCAAGAAACAACCTGAACTTCATACTGGTCGTCAGAAACCTGAGATACCATTGTCT
>JAIKXK010000154.1 GCA_024684155.1 Lachnospiraceae bacterium
GACTTTTTGCGGTATTGTGAAAAAAATTTCTGTTCCCACTCCCTTCTCACTATGAGCCTGAATTCCACCTGACATAATTTCTACAAGTCTCCTTGCAATGGATAATTCAAGTCCTGTTCCATCTACTAAGGAAGCATATAATTTTTCATTGCTTCCAAAAGGATCAAAAATATGATCTATGGTCTGTTCATCAAACCCAAGTCCCGTATCTCGAACCGAGAAAAATAAAACTGCCCGATCCGAATCATCTAAATAATCCACACGAACCTTAACAAAAATAGATCCTCTCCTGGTAAATCGTATGGCATTGTTTATAACACTTAATATAATCTGTTTCAGACGGTTTTTATCACCATACAATAGAGTCGGTAAATCCGGATCCAAATCAACGCACTCTCTGATTCCCTTTCCCTTCATTCGAACTTTCAGTTCACCATCAATTTCTGTAAACAGATCCATAAAATTATATTCATCTTCTTCTAAATGGATTTCTTCCGTTTCAAGATAGGAATAATCCAAAAGATCATTTAATAATCTCTGTACCATAATTCCTGACTGTTCTATGGTACCAAGATAAGCCTTTGCTTCTTCTTCGCTTAATTTGCTTCTAAGCATTAAATTCGTCAATCCTATGGTGGCATTTAAAGGCGTACGAATTCCATGATTCATATGTCGCATAAAATCCCCCAGTCTTCGTTCGGAAGATTCCACTAACTGTGACAATCGCTGGTTTTCGATTTTTAACTCTTCATTTTCAATTTTTAGTTTTTCTAACTGGTCAAACTCACTCATAAAAAGTCCCCCAAACCCCATATGTACATTTTAGAAATTATACCATAGATAACTACAAAAAACCACGGCCTGAGGCCGTGGCTTTAGCGAATTTCTTTCTTCTTTTCCTTCCCTTAAAAATCCTTACCTGTGATAAACATTTGAACGTATCCCCCTATTCCTATAATGGCAGCAACCAAACCAATATAGAATAGATATACCTGATACATCGAGGTATGTTCGGTTATTTCAAATATTCCTCTCAAAAAGCATGACATTGTTAATGCCGCTACACCGAAAAAGTATAAATGGTACGAAAAGAAGCCGGGTTGCGGCATTCCCCTCCATAATAAGAAGAAAGTTGGAATAAAGCCTAGTACAAAAGGTACTAATGCTAAAAACGTCATATAATATGATGTAATCTCCGTATTGGTTTTTGAAAACAAAACAGATACCACCATTGAAAAAATACTAAAAGCTAATGTAATCAGTGCTGTCTTTTTTAAAGTATCCGACTTATCTAAAATCAGCATTATTCTGATTCTCCTTTCTTATGAATTTATACTGACTGCAGATTTTTCATAAGACTCACCTTTTATTTCTTTTGCAAATACCCACTGTTTTTGAATAATGTAGCTAAGAACAAACAGTAACGTATCCACTATTATTTTGGCAAAAGGATTTGGAAGCACCGCGGAAACAATAGATACTCCTCCTGCAGATAACATCATCTGTCCCACAAAAAGCACAAAGTATCTTGCCCCCTCTTTATGAGCTTTTCCCTTACTTTTAAAACTAAAATGCTTATTCATTTCAAAATTTACTACCCCAGAACATACTCTTGCAATTATGGTTGCAATTATAATCTGTTTTCCATGAGGGTACTGTAAAAATACGGTTAATAAATAAAACAGTAGTAAATCCACCCCTGAGCTTGTTAGGGATGAGAGTAAAAACCGGACTGGTCTACCATAAATCCGCAGAGAATCCATTACAGGTCGAAAATGACTGCATGCATTATTATTTTCATATACGGTGGTAATTGGTACATAAGAAAAATGATATCTTTGTGCAGCCTCAGTTAAAAAGTTCATTTCATACTCATATCGATCTCCATAAACTCCAAGGGCAAACTCTAACATAGAACCTGGAATCCCACGAAGTCCTGTCTGAGTATCAGGACAATCTACGCCTGTTGTTAATTTAAAAAACTTTCTTGTAATTTCGTTTCCTTTTTTACTTTTAAAAGGAACATTTTCCGATGTAAAATCTCTTACGCCTAAGACTAAGTCAACAGGATTTTCCTTTAGTTTCTTTTCTACTTTTTTAATATCTTTTACCAAATGCTGTCCATCTGCATCTGCTGTAATAATATTTACACTTTCTCCCAAACGATTTTTGATATACAAAAATGCAGTACATAGGGCACGACCTTTTCCAAGGTTTCGCATATGACGAAGGACTACTATATCCATTAATTCTATAGATGAAAAAATGGAGCGATAATCTACTCCACTCCCATCATCAACAACTACAATATACTCATAGCCAACTTCCCTCAAATCCCCAACAAAATCTACTAGTCTTCCTTCCGGCTCATAGGCCGGAATTACAATTACTGTGTCTCTATCCATAATCCATCCTCTATTACGCAATTGCGTACTCTTTTTCTTCAGGACTGACAGTCTGTTTATGTCCTGCTAATTCTAATTGTTCAGATAAAAGTGTTTCATAACCACGGCCATACTTTGAAAAAGAAATCTGTCTAATATCCAGTTCCTCTAAAATAGAAACAAGCTTTAAATCCATTGCTCCAGCAATTTTTAATTCCATTAAATACTGATCTTTTTCTAGAATCTCACGTCCTTCGTTTCCATATTTCAAATCCAGATGATTGGTTCTCCAACGAATATTTTTATCAAAGGTAATTCGAAGTTCTGGATCGCAGGTTCCTGCCATTGCTATTCTGTCATAAGATATTGCCATTGCAGGTCGAAGTCCCGGGTAACATTTTTTAAAATAATCAATTTCTGCTGAAATCTGAGACTGTTTTTCCAAAGGAATATCCTCATACAAATACTCCTTTGAAGATTTATATGGTGCAGAAATTCTTCTTTTATATACAATTCCTTTATATTTTTTCTTAATCTCAATAAAAGAATTTGTTTCATCCGTAGGTACACCATAACTACGAAGTCTTAACTTTTCCTTATACACAGGTTTTTCCAACGATGTACGAATCAATTGAAAATCCGGTGTGTCAAAATAGATATTTAAAATTGAAGTTTCTCCATAAGCATCTACCTTAGCCATATCTTTGATTCTGTCCATAAAGGCAAGATACTGTTCTTTACTTAATAAATACTTCATTTCTTTTCTCTTAAATGTATATTGATTCGCCACGATTTCATCCTCCTGTCTATCTTCTTTTGATGAAATCATCATACTAAGGCAACCTTAAACATACTTAAAAGTTTTTAAAACAAAAAATCCTTTAAATAGATTTAGCTTTTTGCCTTGTCTATTTAAAGGATTTTCTTTATTCTATCAATATTTTTCTTTAATTAAATCCAACAATCTTTTGTGAAAGTTTATATCCTTTTACAGATAAGTATCTACCAAACTTACCAGGTAAATTCATAGATCCTCCTAAAACTCCATAGCGTAAATGGCGATAGGTTTTTGGATTTGTTTCTCTAATATATCTCCAAAGTTTTTTTACTTTTTTCAAATTTTCTTCTGTTTTTGAAACATAACCAATGGCAGAAGAAACTACAGTAATCATCTCTAAGTAAGAAAGCATATACTCTCTTAAATGTTTCTCTTCAATTTCCCACAAATCATAAGCATCTACCATAAGATAGTTTACTTTAAGCTGCTGATCAATTCGCTTAATCATAGTTGCTTCATTTACTGATTGACCTTCTCTTCCAATATAATAACGATAGAAATTTACATTGAGATAGTAAATTGTCTTTACATATGGAAGTGGCACATAAACAAAAAGATTATCTACATAGAAGGTATGTTTTGGCAATTCCAATTTACAGTCACGAAGCATCTGGGTACGATAAGTAACAGAATGCATTAGAATAGTAAACCCTTTTATGTTTCTTTTCATTCCATCCCAGCCTACAATTTCTTCCTGCGGGAAAAGCAAGCGGTAATGCATGGTTCTATGTTGATCTGTAGATGGCTTTTCATATACATAATTTGTAAGTAACATATCCACTGGTGTACCATCATTTACCAGCTTCTTTAAGGTTTTTAAAACCTCCATATAAGCATCGTGGTCTACCCAATCATCAGAATCCACCACCTTATAATATAAGCCTGTGGCATTTTTAAGTCCTGTGTTTACAGCCTCTCCATGTCCACCGTTTTCCTGGTGCACTACTTTAATGATATTGGGATACTTACTTGCATAAGCATCTGCAAGTTCTGCAGTTCTATCTGTTGAACCATCATCCACAATTATAATTTCAACATCATCGCCGCCAGGCAACAATGACTCTATACATTTTCCCATATAAGCGTAGGAATTATAACATGGAATTCCAAAGCTAATAAGTTTCATAATATATTTCCCTCCTGAACACTTCCTCTATTATAACAAGTTTTTGGAAACTGTCCATAAAATGTCTATAAAAATCCCTTTTTCCCTAAGGTCAGATTTACGTAGGTTGCATACTTCTCAAAAGCTGCTGGAATGGCATATTCCGATTGAATTTTGCTTTTCTCAATAAGAATCGGTGGTTCTTCTACTGTCTCTTGATACAATTCTAAATCGGAAACTTTTACCAAATATCCCTTCATCCTCCATTCAATATGTGAAAAAATATGTTTTGCTTCCGGAAGCGGTTCTGTAAAAATAGGATCTAGACCTTTTTTACGTACATAGGAAATCACATCATCTCTCTTTAAATATCCCTCTAGATTTGGAAACTGATACAATCCTGCTAAAAGTCCCTTAGAAGGTCTCTTTTCAATCAGGATCTTATCACCATCCATAATTAAAAGAACGGTCTTTTCTTCAATTCTTCTTTTTGCCGCTTTTGATTTTACTGGATACCTGTCAATGCTATTATGGCATTTCGCCTGACACATTTTTCCCCAGGGACATTTATCACACAAAGGCTCACCGTTAGGGAGACAAACAATAGCACCTATTTCCATTAAAGCCTGATTAAAATCTCCCGGTGATTTCTCTGGCATAATAGGAAACAAAAGACTGGTAAGTTTCTTTTTTACTCCCTCTTTTTTGATATCACTATCATCCTCGCTGACTCTACATAAAATCCGAAGGACGTTGCCATCTACTGCAGGAGCACTAATGCCATAGGCTATGGACGAAATGGCTCCAGCCGTATAGGCACCAATTCCTGGCAAAGCTAAAATAGCATCATAATCCTTTGGCATATTCCCGCCATAATCTTCCATAATGATTTTTGCTGCTTTTTGCATATTACGGACTCGATTGTAATACCCAAGTCCTTCCCAAAGTTTTAACAGCTCATCCTCTGGACATTCTGCTAAGTCCCTTATGGTTGGCAGTCGATGTAAAAATCTTTCATAATAACCTTTTACTGCTTCCACCCTCGTTTGCTGCAGCATAATTTCTGACACCCAGATATGATAAGGATTCCTATCCTTTCTCCAGGGTAAGTCTCTTTTATTTTTTTCAAACCAGGTCAATGCCGGTTCTACTAAATTTTCTAATTTATAATCTTCTAACATGGCTGCTATTATACCATAATTTATTCCTACTCAGTAAAAAAGCTGACGCCCCATAATAGAGGCAGTCAGCTTCAATCCCATAAGTTAACTATGTCATTAATTAAAAGTCTGTTAAGTCAGCTTTACGTTTTTCTAAGAATGCTCCCATTCCTTCTTTCTTATCGTGGGTATCATTTACAACACCGAAGAGGTTTGCTTCCATCTCAACTGCATTCTTAATGTCCATATCATATCCGTTATTAATAGCAGCCTTTGCAACAGAGTTTGCATAGCTACCCTTGCTAATAATCTTCTTAGCCATAGCATTTGCTGTTTCATAAAGATCATCTGTAGAAACTACCTTATTTACGAGGCCAATTCTATAAGCTTCCTGTGCATCAATATTGTCACAGGTAAAGATCATTTCTTTTGCACGACCCATTCCAACTAAACGAGCAAGACGCTGAGTACCACCAAATCCAGGAATGATACCAAGTCCTGTTTCAGGCTGTCCAAAGATTGCATTTTCAGATGCAATTCTAATATCACAAGCCATAGCAATTTCGCATCCACCACCAAGTGCAAATCCGTTTACTGCTGCAATGGTAACCTGACGCATATTCATTAATTTGAAGAAAGGAACTGATGCCTTAATACCAAATGCTCTTGCTTCAGGAGCTGTAAAGTTAACCATTTCAGAAATATCTGCTCCAGCAACAAATGACTTAAACTGGTTATCCTTTTTATCAGGACCACCTGTTAAAATAACAACCTTAACATCATCTCTTGCTTCAATCTCTGTTAAGCAAACATCTAACTCCTCTAAAGTCTCGCTATTTAATGCATTAAGTGCTGCTGGACGAGAAATAGTAAGTGTTGCAATTTCATCAGCTACTTCCAATTTCAAATTGTTAAAATTTCCCATTTAATAATCCTCCTAACCTTTCTAAGAAAAACCACAACTGGTTTTCTTTGTCGTTTTCGTATAAAGCAAATATAGACCATTGTCAAAAATTTGTCAATGGTCTATAAGCCTTTTAAATTATTATGTTTCGAGACAATTACTCTAAGGTAAATCTACCAACAATTTCCTCTAAATCGTTGACGCAGGACTTACATTCATCCACCTTTGTCTGCTGTGTAGAGGTTCCTTCTACAATATCCGTAGTCTTACCTGCAATATCGGTAACACCATTTGCAACGTCTTCGATAGTATTTGAAATTCCGTTAATAGAATCTGCTACCTCATCAATATTAACATTTAACTGTTCAACACCGTCCTTAATCTGAAGCATACTATTTTTAAATTCATCTGCATCTGACTGGTACTGCTCACTGACATGAGTAAACTGTTCATAATCAGTTAAAACATTTTCTGCCAAGAAGGTATTTGTTTCACTTAAGCAGTCACTCATCTTCTTAACTGCTGCAATTACTTCTCCAACAATTTCATTGATGTTTCCAACTGTTTCTGAAGTCTGATTTGCAAGGGATCCAATTTCGCCAGCAACTACTGCAAATCCCTTACCAGCTTCACCAGCACGGGCAGCTTCAATAGAAGCATTTAACGCAAGAAGTGAAGTTTGATCAGAAATATTCATAATAGAATCTGTTAATTCATTAATCTTATCTACTGACTTAGAATCTTCTAAAGCTTCGTCTGCTTTTACCTTAACTGATTCGTACATACGTCTTGTCTTATCTGCAGCATCTTCTGTATTGCTTCGAAGTTCTGTTGCTCGGTTCATTACCTCATCTGAGAATCTCTCACCGTTTGCAGTTAAACCTTCAATATCAGTAGCACTCTGTTGCATATCCTGAATGTTACCCTGAATGCTCTGAGTTGTTGCTGAAGTTTCTTCCATGGCTGCTGCCATTTCTTCTGTGGTAGCTGAGTTATCAGAACACTTGTTGTTTACATCTCTCGTAGTGTCCATCAAATCAATAACATCTGTATTAATTAAATCAGATGCTCCATTAATCTGATTTACAATATCTCGCAGGCTGGATCTCATAGTAGAAGTCGCTTTTGCAATCATACCAATCTCGTCTTTACGAGCTGCAAGTTTTGCACCATTTTCCGTACGAGAGAAGTCGAATCTTGCTGTACGATTGATAATCTCTGCAACTTGACCAAGTGGACGGAGTAACATTTGTGTTCCTGCAAAGAATATAATGACTGCTACAACAATTAAAAAGATTGCTGCCATAATTAAACGAGTGGTAAGCAAACTAATTGGTGCTAAAATTTCATCATAATCTCCCGTTACAATAATGATGTTTCCAGCTGCTGTAAATGCATAACCTGCGAACTTCTTAGATCCATTGTAGGTGTAAATAATAGATCCATCTCCAATAGACTCTGCTGTTTCACCATTTGCCAAACGCTCTACCAAGCCCTTAACAGCTTCATTTTCAACCTGACTTCCAACCTTTTCTGCATCCGGATGATATAACATCACTCCTGTGCTACTTACCATGTAGGTATAAGAACTTTCAATACCATCAAGATTTACATCAGCCAAAGCTGTACCAAAGGTTTCAGCAACCCCTGCAGGATCATCTGCAATACTTGTAGTTGCTAAATATCCTTCAGCGCCTGCACCATCAAAGGACACCTCTCCATTTTGTGCCATTCCTTGTGCCTGTCCTGTCATCAGGGAGTTCAGCGATGAAGCCGCAGTCTCTGCCATATTCATGGTGTAGTTTGAGTAAGTTGTCTCGATTGTTGCTGTTGCAGACTTTATTGCAACTAAGACTAAAACGATAACGATAATTCCACCTACGGCGCCAACCATCATTACAATTTTAGCGCTCATGGAATTAAAAAAAGATATTTTTTCTTTCGGATTCTGTTTTTCCAAGTCTCTCTCCTCCTTAATATGAAATTTTCTGTAATAGGTCTCCACCCATAGTGATATTGTACTCTTTCCCCTTTTTTTATTCAATGGATTTTGTACACTTTTACCAACTTATACACTTGTAGAAAATACGTATTTTCGTTGTGTTTTCAAAATATCATGTTATAATTAAAGTACCTATATAACTATGAAAGGGGTGAGTCTATGGATGTAACAGGAGTTGCAGCATTAGCTACATATTTATCACGTGCCGAGACCTATAACGACGTAGGCTACGCCGTTTTAGATATGTCTATGGATGCGATGCAAATGGAAGGAGCCGGAGTTGCCCAGATGATTTCATCTGCACCTGGCATGGAATTATCCGTTAATCCTTCTGTTGGCGGAAACTTCGATATGAGTATTTAAGACTAGAACAAAAAAGCCTTACCAAATGGTAAGGCTTTTTCTTTTGCATTTTTTATTTTTCAGCTATTACTTCAATTTCAAGCATTACATCTTTTGGAAGACGAGCAACTTCTACACAGCTTCTTGCTGGATATGGTTCTGGGAAAAACTTGGCATACACTTCATTAATAGCCCCAAAGTCATTCATCTCCTTAATAAAAACGGTAGTCTTTAAAACCTTGTCCATAGAAGTACCTGCTGCCTCTAATAAATTCTTCATGTTTGTAAATGCCTGCTGGGCCTGAGCAACACTTCCTTCAGGAATGTTTCCTGTTGCAGGATCTACAGGAATGACGCCAGAGGTATAAACAATTCCTCCAATTTCTACTGCCTGAGAATAAGGTCCAATTGCAGCTGGAGCCTTATCTGTACTAATAATGTTTTTCATGTTCGTAACCTTCTTTCTATTATATTAAACACGACGAATTTTACCGTCGGTCAAATCAATTTTTCTCTCCTTATACAAACGACCTACTGCACGTTTAAATGCAGCCTTTGACAAACCTGTTTCTCGTTTAATTACTTCAGGAGATGCTTTTTCTGTAAAAGGGAGCACCCCTGCATAAGCATCAATCAACTGCAATATTGCTTCTGCATCATCTTCCATCTGTACATAGGATTTTTCTCTTAAAGATAAATCTAATTTTCCATCCTCTTTTACATTGGTAACCCTAAGAGACACAATGTCACCAACATGCACTCCTGATACATCTTCATGCTTTGGAATCATTCCAGAATAAATGTCATCTACTGCCACAAAGGTACCAAAGTCATGTCCAAATTCATAAATTCGCCCTGTTACCTCATCTCCAATCTGATAAGGAGATGACTGCTTTAAGTAATCATAAATATGCTTCATGCTTCCACACAATCGATTACTTTTATCTGTATAAAGTCGAATTAATATTTCCTGATTTTCTCTGACTTTTTCTGTCATTTCTTTATAGGGAAGAAATAAATCTTTTTCTAATCCCCAGTCTAAAAAGGCTCCGATTTTTGTCACCTCTTTTACCTTCAGGGGCGTAATTTTTCCCATTTGAATCAAAGGCGTCTGAGTGGTTGCAATCATTCGATCCTTTGAATCCCGATACAAAAATACCTTTAAGCTGTCTCCGTTTCGAAGACCAACTGGTACCTGTTTCGCTGGTAATAACACCTTTTCTTCACTATTTCTTTCTTCTGCCAAGTAAACTCCAAACTCCACTTTTTTTACCATAACAAGAGTCTGGTATTCTCCTAATTTTAACATGTCTATCCGTCCTCCTTCGTATTACTATGCAAACATAATGATTGCATATACTTCTTTTTCGCTGTTTTCTAAAACAACCTGAATTTTATCATCTTTTTTTACTTTTGCAACTACCACTTTATCTTTTAGCTTTGCCTGCATCTTATATTCCACATACATTTCTTTTGGTTCAAAGTCCTTTGGCAGTGCAGCGATTGCCCCTTCAATATAATAAAGATTATTCATATGACCATTGGTATCTACATGCATGGGCGATACCTCAAAGTCATACACCTTTTCTCTATCTTCCCAAAGAGGAATCTTTCGATCTGGCCAATCAGTCTTTAAGGGTTCATCTAAGCCAAAAGCCTCCTGCATTTTCTTTGGAATTCTAACAGGAATATCTTTTTTTAGGTTCATAAGAATCCACATGGAATTTGCTTCCGCAAAAACATCTCCCTCTGGACTTTTCATAACAAAGTTACGATTTCCAAATGGTCCCTTTAACATATATGGCATGGTATCTACAATAATCTCTTGTCCGTAAACTGGTTTTTTATACATATGAACCTGCCAGGAAATTAAATACCACCCCATATGCTCATGGAGCATATCCCGCAGTCCAAACCCAATATCCTCACTGTGAAAGGTACTACAATTTTGGAACTCATTAATCATTCCACTTAAGCTCATATAAGCATCAGGTCCAATATCATTATAAGGAACCCTTATCTTCATTTCATACATATCTTTAGCCTCAATCTTTCTCTATGTCTTTGTGGTACTGTTTCTTATCCTCATACATTCTTTCATCTGCCAAAAGATAAGTTTGATGTGTATGGTCATTTTTTGTCTCATGGCGATATGCATATCCTACTGCAGCACTATATATGAAAGAATCTGTAGTAATTGTGTTCAATACATCTAATTCTGTTTTTAATTTTTCGATGCTCTCTTCCACAATGGCATCCGTAGCATTTTCAAATACAACTAAAAATTCGTCGCCACCTATTCTAGCATAAAATTCCTTTTCATAAACCTTCTCTAAAATTTTAGAAAAATTAATAAGTAATTTATCTCCATAGCCATGGCCATAGGTATCATTGATTTGTTTTAAGCCATTAACATCTATACTTAAAATACAATAATCTCTTTGACGTTTCTCAAGTTCATCTATGTATCGATTTGCCTTTCCTCTGTTAGGAATATGGGTGAGGCCATCCTGGTAAGCAAGTCTTGTAAGGGAATCGTACTCCTGCTTTCTAGCATATACGGCACTAATATTAAACAAAAAATCCATGAGTATAAAATATGCAAAAAACATAGGGCCCACACACATAATAGCTACTTCTGTTAAATTTCCAATGGCCGTTCGTGGCAAAATTTCTAAATGTCGAAACCCGCTAAAACTAAATGCAATCAAGGTAAAGAAGGCGCAAACGCTCATAGCAATGATCAGTACTTTCTTGTCCTCGTTTTTCTTTTGAACATAATAATGATGAATCATCCGTACAGAGAACAGGAAAAAAGTAGCTGCCACTAAAATAGCAAATAGGGCAGATATTTCTGGCAAATGTACTATCTTTAAAAGCCGAAGTACAATTAATAATACTCCCATTCCTCCAATCAAATAACTTAGTCTTCGAATAAGGGCGCTACTACTTTTTCCTAAAATTGATTGTTCACACCATAAGCCAAGAGGAACAATTAAAAGTAATGCCACCTCGTAAAGCACAGAGGCAAATACGTCATCCATAAAAATAAAGCCTAGTCCAAACCTTGTGAAAATAACAACTCCCATTTCAATGGACAAAAATCCCAAAGGAATGTACTGTCCCATATAAGAAAACAATGGTGTAAAAATAAAGGAAAGGTATAAATAAATAGCGCCAAATATAATTAAAAACATCGCTGTTACATACCCTATGGTATACATTCTAAAAAACATTAGTTTTAAAGAATTAAAGTTACCGAACCAGCAAGATTCCATTCCCGTTATATATACGTCTTCCAGCACATACATTTTTATAGTCACTGGTTTTCCAACATAGTCTTTTGGAATAGAGAAAATGCACTGATCTAATCCAACATATCCATTTTCCCTTTGCACTTCATCCATATGGTGAGACTCTATTAGCTTTCCATCAAAATATATCTCATAGGAACAGTAGCGTTCTTTGATTAAAAATGCTGGAGAATCAAGTTCTCCCATATCGGAAAGAACAGCGTCATAAACAAGGACATCTCCTTTTTCTACCTTAAAATCGGAGCCAAAAGCATCATCAGCCTCCTGGTTTTGTCCTATCTCTTCACCATTCAAAGAAATATCCCATTTCACATCCATATCTACCACATCTTCAAAATCCTGATAAAACCAGTGGTAGAATAGAACTACAGACAGGGCATACACCGCAATAAAGACCAAAAGAATTGTCACCAGGCGTTTCGTTTTCATACTTTTTCACCCTCCAATTCCTTTTTTCTTTTTTTGTTTTTATACATCTCTGCATCTGCCAATAAATAGGTGCGATAAATATTATTATCCTCTGTCTCTGTAGAGCAGGCATATCCTCCTGATACCACCAGTTCAAAGGGATGTTCTTCCAGATTAAAGTCTTCCATGGCAGTTTCCAAATCCCATAATAATTTTTCACAAAAAACAGTATCGACTCCATCGAGAATGACAATAAATTCGTCTCCTCCCATTCGACCAAGTAACAGACTTCCCCCAAAAATTTCTTTTAAAAGATTAGCAAAGGTGGTAAGCATCTCATCACCAGCCGCATGTCCTATACTGTCATTCACTTCCTTCAACCCATCCATATCCAGACTAATCACAATACATTTTTGTTTGCTACGAGTCAGCATTTCCATCTTTTGTTCACAGTAAGCGCGATTTGCCAACTCTGTTAAATCATCATTATAGGCCAGACCTTCCAAATCCTTTTTGATATTTTTCTCATTAATACTGGCTATGGTATAGAAAAAATAAGAAGAAATCATAGCTGCCGCTAAAACCAAAGCTCCCACCATTAAAAATCTACCACGAAGTATAATATTTAAATTATAGTCCACATGATTACTAACATACCAAATAGCCATTTCTACAAATGCTAAAAAGGACAATATGGCCGTGCCAGACATAACAATATAAAAAGCAATTTTTCCATTATACAAATATTGATCCTGGATAGTTTTCTTATAGGCTTTCGTAGTCAAAAACAATCGAACAAAGGTAATAATACCCTGAAGCAATATCATAAAATGTCCAATCATCAAAACGTCTTTAATAAAAATAACTCCCAGTGCTGAAAGAACAAAGGTAACAACAATAAAGCATCCGTCTACCAGCATAAATATAAAACCTGGCATATAAGGTTTTGAGCTTTCTCCGTCTGTAAGAATTGCTCCCTGTAACACAAAAGGCAATAGATACAGACAAATATACTCCAAATAATTATTAAACAAGGGAAAAGGAACAATCATATAAAAAACCTGATTGTAGCACAGGAAATAACAGCCTAGTAGCATAAGCAATGGGCCATGAAATAAAATATTTTTTGTCTGTTTATAAATTGTTGTTAAAAAAGGAATTGTAAAGGTTAAAAGAACTCCAATAATCAAAAGGAAGGTACCAATAATAATGGCAAACCTTCTCATCTGATAATAAAAATCCGACAGATCCTTAATATTTCCATAGTACATGGAACTGCAGGAAAAAGACCCTTTCACTGAAGGATAAATATGTAGTGTCACCATCTTCCCATAGCAATCTTCTGGTAACGTAATATAAATTGGACGTCTTGATACTACCTTATGTTCTTTTATTTCCTCCATTCCAATGTCAAAGCAAAGTTCCCCTTCCACATATGCTTCTACTGCGCAAAACTCTGTATTAAAACAAAGGGCAGGATATTTAATTTCCCTGTCCTTTGGTATTATCCAAGATATTTCTATCTCATCTCCAGGCTCTACAGTAGTTCCACGGAAAATCTCACCATCCTCTTCCCATTCATAAATAGGATGATAAATGGTAGCTTCATAGCTTAAATCCATGGACTTTGGCGAATATAAAAGCACAACCAAAAGTACCAAAGCTGCTAAAGACCAATATATAATTTTTTTAACTGTATCCTTATCTATGGCTTTCATATACATCTCCCAATTTTTCTTATTATATCAAAGATATCCAAGAAAAACACAATCACATCAGTAAAAACATAGAATTTAGGATTCTCTCCTCATCGTCACCAATATGCAATATTCTCTTCAAAGCCAGGGCTCCTCGCACCTCATCTGTAACAATAAAATCCACATCACTCATAAGCCAAAGTTGTAAATCAGAGGTGGTATTTACTGTCCACACCCCTACCTTTTTTCCTAAGGAATGAATTCGCTCAATTTCAATGGAATTTAAACTTTCTGACTCCACAAGCAAAGCGTCACAATCTAATTCCTCTATATTTCCAAAAGAAAAATATACCAAATATCCTGTCTCTGCATCTGGATAATTGTCTTCCATATATTCAACAATCCTGTAATAAAAGCAGATGAAGGTGCATTGTGACAGCATTCCTTTTTCTTTCACCATTTTATACACATCTTTTACCATCTGCTCATCTGCCGAAGCCCCTTTAAACTCAATAAATAAATCAATATTATCTTTTGCGCTATCAAGCATTTCTTCCAGAGTTGCGATTTCGTCTCCTTCTTCCCAGGGACGTGCGATATTTTTTACCCGATAGGTTTTAATTTCATCTAAGGTTAATTCTGTAGGTTTTCCTGCTTTTCCACACAGTTCCTTCAAGTCACTGTCATGGCATACTATATACTCCCCATCCAGGGTTCTTTGTACATCAATTTCTGCTACATCTGCTCCATAGGCAATGGATTTTTCTAAAGCGGCCACTGTGTTTTCTGTTGTAAGATTACCTCCCGCCCGATGAGCTACAATCTTTGCTGTATCTCCTGTAGGAAAGGCAGTATCGAAATTATCGGCACAGATAAAACTTCCAGCCAAAAGTACAATTATAATGATAGCTCCTACTCTTCGATTTCTTTTTACATTACTTCTGGAAGGATAGGAAAAAGCCACCTCTCTATTATCATAATGCTCATATAAAATGGTAATTTTCATTGCCAAAGATGGGCAGAATAAAAGTAAAAACAAATAGCTGCCTATCATAAATAGTGCAATAAAAAAAATCTTTAACACACGTTGTATATAAAGTGATAATGGTAATATTCCTACAATTTGCAGTGGAATAAAATATAATCCCACAAATAAAACTGCTGCCACTACTATCGTCCGTAGAAAAAATCCTAGCATAGAACTATAAAAGGATTTCCAATGACTACATACCTGGTGTCTGGAAATTTTCATTCCAATATGGATTTTTTGCTTTTTAAAAATTACATTTAAAAAAGTAAAAATATAAATAGAAGTAACAAATAAGTATAATAAAACTCCAGCTATAACGAACATTCTCAGCCACAAATTTGAAGAAATATAATTTAAGACAAAATTCGGTGCCGAAAATCCCACCATAAAGGACAGGCCAAAAGCCGTTCCAATCAGTGGACCTAATAGTCCCATATACAAGGTAACAAAAAGACCTTGAGGATGAGTAAAGTAGCGAAGAGATAGAAATGCCTCTTTCAAAATCTCCCACCAGGTTTTTTGCTTTTGATGCAAAATATTATCACTTAGGATGAACATGGCATTAATATCAAAAACCGTATACACAAAAACTGCAATTAATCCAATTACAAGCACTATCCAGCCCTCTTTCGTTCGAAGCATATAGGGCAGATCTCCACTTGTAATAGCACTTCTTCCCGCATGATAAATATATAAAAGAGCTGCCTCTTTTAATAAGGTTACCAGTACATAGAGGATACTTTTTGTGATTACCTGATATATTAAAACATCCGGAATTGCATGTATAAATTTTACGAGAGAATCTTCTCTTTTTTTCATTTGTTTATCTCCCAAATATCTGTTTTTAAACCTCAACTGTGAAAAAACACTTGCGAAGAACCCCTTTGGTGCTAAAATTATTATTAGCAAAACATGAGGGGGTTTTTATGCTAAAGGTTATACTAATTATTTTACTGATTTTACTAATTCTTGTCTTGGGGCTTTCCTTTTTTTGTATGTACTATGTACTTACTCCTAAGGTACGATCTTTAGAAGATGGCATCACCTTAGAAAAAGAACTGGACAACTGGAAAGATTACGACACCTATGAAAAAGAGGAGTTTGATGTTACCTCTTTTGATGGATACCTATTACATGGGACTTTAATTAAAAATAATTCTCCCGCAAAGGATCCTAACAAATTCTGTATTATCACCCATGGCTACACTTCAAACCGCTATGGCAGTCTTCGTTATGTTCCAACCTTCTATGATTTAGGATATAACATTTACATTTATGATGACAGACATCACGGTGCCAACAAACCTTGTTTTACCACTATGGGATACTTAGAAAAACATGATTTGATTGAAGTAAAAAATGCGCTCCAGCATCGCTTTGGTTCTGACATACAAATTGGAATTCACGGAGAAAGTTTGGGATGTGCCATTAGCCTTTCTGCTCTCGGTCTCACTCAGGATTTTTCTTTTTGTGTTGCTGATTGCGGCTATGCTGACCTTCAGTTATTGCTAAGTGATTTAATCGGAGATCAAATGCATCTTCCAAAATTCTTCTCTTATCTTGCCTCCCTTTGGTGCAAACTACTTCATGGGTTTTATTTTTCAGATGTTAAACCTTGTATGATGTTAAAAGATAACACCACACCTATCCTTTTTGTTCATGGAGAGTCTGATACCTTTATTGACAAAAAACATTCAGAAATGAATTACAAGCATGCCCAAAGCTGCTACAAGGAACTTCACTTTTTCCCTGGTGCAGATCACGCCTGGTCTTGCATGTCTGACAAAGAAGGTTATGACAGAATGGTCAAAGAATTCATCCAAAAACTAAATCTCTAAATCAAAAGCGTCGGTTCTGAGTTTCCCTCATACCGACGCTAATTTTTAAATTCCAAACAAGGTTAAAATTCCTGCAGCTCCTGCGCCCATAATGACACCGGCTAATACTACGCCGCACACAATGGCAAGTACACTTTTCTTAAAATCCATATCCAGTAAAGAGGCTGCCAAAGTACCAGTCCAGGCACCTGTTCCCGGAACAGGAATTCCTACGAATAAGAACAATGCTACATATAAGCCTCGTCCTGCTTTTTCCTGAAGTTTTTCGCCACCCTTATGTCCTTTTTCCAAACAAAAGGTAAAGAATTTCCCAATGACTTTTTTATCCTTTCCCCATTCTAATACTTTTCTTGCAAAGAAGAAAATAATAGGAACCGGAAGCATATTTCCAACAATACAAATTGGATATACCAGCATAGGATCTAATCCCATTGCTATTCCATAAGGAACCGCCACACGAAGTTCAATGAGGGGTACCATAGATATCAAGAAACAAATAAGATACTGTAACATGTCGTCCTCCAATTTTTTACTAAATTCACACAAAATGCATTGTATCAAAATTCAGAAAAAATTTCTACCTTTAGCTTGCTTGTCGTCTCTCCATTTTCTTCCAACTAATAAAGGCATAAATATCATTGAATAAAAAGGCTATAAAGCAAACCACTACTGATACATAGTGGATGTTTTCCATACTAGCTAAAATCCATAGTACAATAAGTACAATATCATTTGTTCCATAGGCCAAAGAAAAATAAGGACTTCTTCGAAAAGTTAAATAAACTGCCAAAAAACTTGTGGTAACAGACAAGGTACTTGGCACAATATTTGCAGTATGAAAACCGCTTAAGATGAAATAAAACAAAATAGTAACCGCCACGGATAATAGAAACATTCCCATAGTTTCTTTCTTACTTAATCGATTCACTTCCACCTCGGCCTTATTTCCTTTAAATGGATGTTTCAGCCACGAGATAAGAGCAAATAGTGCCATAGGCATCGTCATCCCGAGATAGGTTATCATCTCACCATAGTAGGAAAAGGAATAAGAAATATATCCATACACGAAACTAAAAAGTATCATTAAAAACTGACCTATGGGATTTCCTTTTGCATTTAATAAAATCGCCGTCACTCCAATTAAAGAGGCGAACAAAGTTAAATAATTTTCGCCATCAAATATTAAAAACGAAAGTGTTATTAATGTGACTGACACTACCCAAAGCCCTATTTCAAATAAGGAAAAATATTTTTTCACAGCTTTTATCTTTTCCATTTTTACCTCTCTATCAAAAAAGCATCCGTATTCACATCTTCTAAGACCTTACGATGTGAAAACGAATGCTTTTAACATTCACTACCCGGTGGCAGTTTATTATCTTTAGTTTTTTATTTTATATCATAGATAGAATTGGAAATCAATACTATACCTTTAGGAATACAGTAGTATTTGCCAAGGTCATTACCGTCATTAAGATTCCATTTAAGAAAGCAGGCGCCCAAATATTTCCTAGTCGTTTGTACAATGCTCTCGATAGTATTGCAGCCACTGCTAAGGTTGGCACCATGGCAACTAAAATAATTCCGGAAAGAGCAGACTCTGGATGTGCTGCTACTCCTGTAATAAATAAAGTTCCATACTGACGGATGAGCCATATAAGTATTCCACCTGCATTTAAAAACATAGCAAGGAAGTATCCTTTTACCCCTTTTGTTCCTTCCGTAGAAGTATGAATGGTAATAGATGCAGTAGAAGCAATATAAAACAGTAAAAATGTAGGTAAATATTTTAATATTGCCGGCATAATATTTAAATCCCATGTCTTAAAAGCAAAGGTCCAAATACGAAAATCTGCTTTAAATAATACATCCATTAGCCCAAGTATTGCATATCCAACTGCTACAGCAACCACTGCAGTGCAAAGACCTGCTACAATGGTTTTTAATGAGCAAACGATTCCATAGTCAGAAAGTTGTATATTCTCTTTTGACTTCACAAACCCGTAAATCAAAGCCATTGCCAAAATGGATATTAATGCAGCATTTATGGTCCAATAAGCAATATCACTTACTGCAGGAGCAGTCCAAATAGTTATATTTCCATACATTGGAGTATGAGCCGTAATGGCTAGACATACCCCTGCAACAATTGCAAGAACACTTCCGTTTCTTCCCTTACTGTTTTTGTCTTTAACCGAAAGTAAAAGCGAAACTACACCCAAAATGGCTCCGCAAATTCCAATGCCCATTAAAATATTTGTTCCAATAGAGCCTGCACCACCATCAACTAGAGGCGTATAGAAAATCGCTGGCAACAGTGCTACCACAATAAGAATAATACAATTTACTACTTTTGAAGCCCCAGAACCTTCCACAGTTTTTACCTGAATTTTTTCTGTTACTGCTTCTTTAAAGAATGGCAATTTTGTAATGCAAGTAACAAGCGGAACAAATAACATTACAAATCCAATCAATGCAATCAGTTCAAAAAACTCTTTCCACTGCCAAACCTGAGCATCAGCACTTACATTTTTTAGGTAGCTGGAATAATCTGCAAAAGCTGTCATATAAAACGAAATTGCATAGCTCGTTGTGGTTGCAGAAAAATGATTCCATGGATGTGTCTGCGCTGGTTCATAGATAATTCTCTTACCGCCATCAGCAGTATCATACCATGTATTTGTTTCAGGACTCTCTTGTTCTAAGAATGTCTTTCCTTCCTCCGTAGAAACATAGTCTTTATGTCTTACAGTATTTAGCAGCTCTGATGGATCATTAAAAAAGAACTCATCATATTGAGCTGCAACTTTTCCCATATATCTTCCGCCACCTAAGGCATCTGCTGTTGCAACATCAATTCCTGCATAAGCAGTATAGGAAAAATCAGACCCCTCTGTTAATCCTGCATAAATTTTTCTCACACCAGTTTCTGCATACTGAGCTTCATCCATTGCGAGTGCCATAGAAGAAGAAAAACCTCCCATGGAATGTCCAGTTACTCCAATGATTCCATTTCCTGCACTATCCTTTAGCACATAATCCTGTTCGTACATATACTGTACTGCATCATTCATTGAATTAACCCAAAATGGCATCCACATGCCGAGGAAATCCTCTGACATATAGTTTTCGGAATTAAGGGCAGAATGGCCATGATCGTATTGATCTAGAGCTAATACTACAAACCCTCTACGAGAAAGTTCAATTGCATTTGCATCCTGCATCTCTGCTGAATTTAAATATCCATGGGTAACAATGATGGTTGGTTTAGGATTTGACTCTGAAGCATCCTTTGGCAAATATAGAAGTCCGCTTAATTCTCCATTTGCCGTTTCAAAAGAAATTCGACTGACCTTGACACTATTGAAACTGCTGTTAATTAACCCCGCCACAGCACTTCCCAGAAAGATCAGAATGAGCGCCAGACACAGCACTCTGAGTGGTTTTTTATTTGTGTTCATATTTATCCCCCTTTACAAATAAAAAATATTAAATTTTGGTTTCCATTGGAAACTAAATATATTATACTATTCTTAGAGTGAATTGCAAGATACCTATTTTGAGGATATAGTATATATGTATTTATTAATATCTAAGGAGATTTTGTTATGAAGCTCGAATGGATGGGAGA
>JAIKXK010000174.1 GCA_024684155.1 Lachnospiraceae bacterium
AGGATGTCTCTGAAGGTGATAAAATCCAAATGGTTAATTCCTCTGAGACCTATACAGTTGGAAGCGATACGGCCAAATTACAGGGAGTATACAATGTAAATAAAGGCTATGCCGTATTCAAGCAGATTGATATATAATATCAATCTGTTTGAATACGGCATAGCCTTTATTTACATTGTATACTCCCTGTAATTTGGCTGTTTCGCTTCCAACTGTATAGGTTTCAGAGGAATTAACCATTTGAATTTTATCACCTTCAGAGACATCCTCCGCGTCCACATAATAATAATCATCTGTTTCATAATAAATGGTTGTAGAAACAAATTCTACACCGGAAGAATTCGAAACGATTAATCCGTAATCATCTGAGTCTTCCCCCTTTGTAAAATACTTTTTAGGAATTGTAAAAAATGTTTTTTCCACAATGGAACTATTTGGAATTTTTAAACCATTTTCTTCATCCAGCATTAAATTAATGCTAATAAATCTTGAATCAGCATATCGCTCCATAGAGTCGTCTAAGGACAATACCAAATATTTTTCACCTGCTTTTTCTATGATTTCACAATTACACCAGGTAGTGGCATTATCTTCATTAAACTGGATTTCTATAGCGGACTCCTCAGCTAAAGTCTCTGCCATAGAATCATTGATTTTCATTACTAAATTCCAATTATCAGAAGTAATGAGTTTAAATACATTTTCTCCACTTAATACAGTATCTTTATTTCTTAGATTCTCAGAAGAAAGATTTGAAGAATCTAGTAAATCAGATGTAAAGTTATCTACAGTTACTCCTTCATATCCATCAATGGAATAGACAATAAGTCCGCTTGTAGGTGGATAATAGGTAAAGAAGGTATTAGAGTCTAACGCACTCTGAATTTGCTCTGAATTAGCCTCTAAAATAGATTCATCATATAAATCCTGAAGGGAGTTTGTTAAATCAGTTTTAAAAGCATAGGTTTTATAGAAATCATTCCCATTG
Source organism: Lachnospiraceae bacterium (assembly GCA_024684155.1). GTDB lineage: Bacteria > Bacillota > Clostridia > Lachnospirales > Lachnospiraceae > JAILEN01. Next base: position 989 of record JAIKXK010000174.1, read on the forward strand.
TAATTATTAATATAAGTATGAATATCTTTTTCAAGAGATGACAAATCCAAAGATGAAGAATCCACAGTTGTATCTGTATTTTTTAAAGTATTAATGATTTCTCCGCTTTTATCTACTGCATAAATCATCGTTCTTGAACCCACACGACTTTTATTAGATGCAAAATAATAAATCGATCCTTCCTGTTCTGAAGTAACCACCTGCTCCTGACGAATTGCCAAGGCAGAATAATTATCTTCAGAGGTAATGGTTCCCTGACTCACTTCGTAAATAGTAATATTTTCTGTGGTTAAATAGGTAAATACATGAAATAAGATGTAAATGAAAATTATAAAGAAAATAATTGCTGCGATATTAACATGAATCTGTTTATGAAATTTTACTACATTGTTATTTTTAGCCATATATCCGTTTCCGTCTTTTAATATAATACTACTCTATTATACACAAAAAATCCCTTAGGTAACACTACCTAAGGGATAATTATTTAAAAAACATTAAGCAATTTTGCTCTTTGCAAGTTCAGCTAAATCCTTAAATCCTTCAGCATCATTCACTGCCATATCAGCTAATACCTTACGGTTTAAATCTACATTAGCTAACTTAAGTCCATACATGAACTTAGAGTAAGAAAGTCCGTTCATTCTAGCTGCAGCGTTAATACGTGCAATCCAAAGCTGACGATACTGTCTCTTTCTCTGCTTTCTACCAGAATAAGAGGTGTTTAAAGCTCTCATTACTGACTGCTTAGCTACACGATACTGTTTAGAACGAGCTCCACGGTATCCCTTTGCTAATTTTAATACTCTATTATGTTTCTTTTTAGCGTTCATTCCGCCTTTAATTCTTGCCATTTTTAAATCCTCCTAACCAACTATTAAATATAAGGTAAAACCTTTTTCATTGCTTTTACATTTGTAGCATCTGTCATAGCTGCCTGTCTTAAGCTTCTCTTTCTCTTAGTAGTCTTCTTGGTTAAGATATGACTCTTATTAGCTTTCGCTCTTTTTAACTTTCCTGTACCTGTTGCTTTAAAACGCTTTGCAGCAGCTCTTTTAGTTTTAATCTTTGGCATAATAATGTCCTCCTAATATTATTTCTTTTCTGCCAGTATCATACTGATACTTCTGCCTTCTTGTTTCGCAGGCTTCTCCACTACGCAAACATCACTAAGACTTTCAGCGAAGTCATCTAAGATGTGCTTACTGCTAGACATATGAGCCATCTCACGACCGCGAAAACGTAAGGTAATCTTTACTTTATTACCCTTAGCTAAAAACTTTTTAGCAGCATTCATCTTTGTATTAAGATCATTTGCCTCAATATTAGGTGAAAGACGAATTTCCTTAACCTCTACGGTTTTCTGTTTCTTTTTAGCTTCTTTTTCTTTTCTTGCAAGCTCATAACGGTATTTTCCGTAATCAATAATCTTGCATACAGGTGGTTTTGCGTTAGGTGAAATCTTCACCAAATCCAAATCCTGATCTTGTGCTTTGAAATATGCGTCCTTAGCAGACATAATTCCAAGCTGTTCTCCATCCGGTCCAATTAATCGAACTTCCTTGTCTCTAATTTGTTCGTTAATCTGTAAATCGTTGTTACTAATGACTTTGTCCTCCCAATAAAAAAGTGGATAGGCAGACTATCCACAATACAAAACACATAATAAAAAAAGTGTAAGTACACTAAGTCGCACTAGAAGCGCTTAGGTGAGAGTGGATACTCTACTTGTTTTTACAACTTCTATAATTTACCACGAATACTATCATTCGTCAAGTAAAATAAAAAAGATTTTCAAAAAATTTATTCCTCTCCTTGAACTCCAAATTCTGCCATTTTAGAAATAATTCTACCTCGAACTTCCTTTGCAACTTCAGGAGTTTTCATATCTTTATATTCATCATAATAAATAGGTGGAAGAAATATTACCTTCGTAATACAATGACCTAATTTGAAACTGTTAAAAGGGATATAAGAATCAATTAAACATACTGGAACAAGTGGTGCTTTTGCACGCATGGCGCTTTTAAAGCTACCCGGTTTAAAATTTTTAACATGATTATGATTTTTAGAATATCCACCTTCAGAAAAAAGAATAAAACGCTTTCCACCTTTTACTTCTTCTGTTATTTCATTAATAATTTGAAGGTTTTGACGTATATCATCTAAGTCTAGTCTCTTTGCATCAATAAGGTTACACATTTCATTTACTAAAAAAGTCTTTGATTTTGCCTTATCCATAACAAAGGTACATGGTGTTTCATGACCATTAATCACCGCAAGTGCATCGAACTTTCCCTGATGATTCGGAAACATTACATATCCACCTTCTTTAGGCAAATACTCAGTTCCATAAACTTCCGTTTCAATATTACCAGAAGTCATCATATAATGAATCAATCGCTTCACATAACGATAGCGAACTTCAAAACTATATTTTGTTTTATTTCTTGCCATTTTTCGCATTTTTGGGATCATATAAGGTCCACGAAATACGTTAGCTAAAATCACATATATAAATCGTAACATAATACTCCACCTAAACCACTATTGATTATAAATAATTTAGGCATTATTGACAAGTGTCAGAGAAAATGTATTGCATATTTTTAGCTGACAATCTATATTGATATCTTTTTTTATACATAATAATTATAAAATACATAGATTTCTTAATTATAATAAGGCATTAATAGATAACTACCTTCATGTATTTCATCAGAAGAAATATGATTAATCTGTTTTACTTCTTTAATATAATCATGATTATCACGGTACTCCTCTGAACTATATTCATTTGCTAATGACCAAAGACTGTCTCCATCTTCTACCAAAACGCTGGTATAGTATTTCGTTCGTTCATTATGAGCATCAGCAAAAGATGTGCATACAAACAAAAGAATCACAATTCCAAAAGATATTCCCATCATAGTTTTTACTATATTACGAAGTCTTCTAATCTTTTTTACTCTAACGGATTTTCTTCTATTCATAATACACACCTCACTTTTATGAAAACAAATGTTCTACGAACATATTATCGAACAAATATTTGTTTGTCAATAGTTTTTTCGAACATATATTCTGAAAATATGTTTGCTTTCAATATTTCGCTATGATATAATTTTTTTAACAAAGAAAAAGGAGGGTTCCTATGTCATACGGAAAAATTACCCCGAAACAGCAAGAAATCTTAGACTTTATGAAGGATGAAATTCTCTCAAAGGGTTTCCCGCCTTCAGTTCGCGAAATCTGCGCCGCTGTTAATCTTAAGTCTACTTCTTCTGTTTTTTCACACTTAGAAAAATTAGAAAAAAATGGCTATATTAGACGAGATCCTACAAAACCACGTACCATTGAAATTTTGGATGATAACTTCAATATGACAAGACGTGAAGTAGTTAGTGTCCCTGTAGTTGGCGAAGTCGCTGCCGGACAACCACTTTTAGCCATTCAAAATATTGATAGCTACTTTCCTATTCCAGCCGAATACGTTCCTAGTGGCGAAAGTTTTATGCTAAAGGTCAAAGGTGAAAGTATGATTGAAGCTGGTATTTTAGATGGTGATACAATTATTGTTCAAAAATGTGATACCTGTAGAGATGGAGATATGGTAGTTGCTCTAGTAGATGATTCTGCCACAGTAAAGACTTTCTATAAGAAATCAGATCATATTGTTTTACATCCTGAAAATTCTAATATGGATGACATTATTGTTTCTGATTGTAAAATACTTGGAAAAGTGTTTGGAGTATTTCGTTTCTTTTAAATTAAAAACCGTGATGCCTTTTGGATAAAAATTTTACTATCTAAAAAGAATCACGGTTTTATTTTTAATATAAAGTTTTAAACTAGCTTTTTTAGCTTGAAGAAAAATAAATTCTACTTATTTCTCCGGAAGAAGAGCCTTTAATTCCTCTTCTGAAACAAAGTTTCCATCCTTCCAAATTCGTTCTAAATCATAGAACAAACGATCTTCCGATGAAAAAAGATGAATAATAATATCTTCATAATCAAGTAAAATCCAGGTAGAATTACGATTCCCCTCTACTTGCTTGGCATGAAATCCATTTTTATACATCATTTCATCTGCCGCATCCTGTAAAGCTAATAAATGATTCTGATTATTGGCAGAAGCCACAATAAAATAATCTGCAATAACAGAAATCTCAGAAATATCAATTACTGAAACATCCTCTGCTTTTTTATCATCTAAAGCCTTATATACTAAAGCTGCTAATTCTTTGGTATTCATGAGTTCTTCTCCTTTAAATAAAACTGAAATGTTTCTAAGGTACTATCATCTAAAAACTGATTCTTATCCTTAATATAAGAAATGGTATCCTCTAAAATCATTAGGATTGCAAAATCTAAATTCCAAAACGCAATTTGTCGTATTTCTTCTAGTCGTATTGCTTTATCTCTATTAGGTTCTATATAATCCGCCACAAAAATAATCTTATCTAATAGATTCATATTAGGCTGACCAGTAGTATGAACTAAAATAGCGTGTAAAATTTCATCATCATTAATATGATAGTCTTGTTTTGCCATATAAGCACCTGCTTTTGAATGCAGTAAGTGAGGTGCTTTTTTCTCACCTTCTGTAACAGATAATTCATTCTTATTGCAGTATGCTAACAATTCATCATTTGTCATATACTTAGCGCAGTCATGTAATAAGCCGGCCACATAGGCCTTATTCATATCATAACCATACTTCATGGCTAAGGCTGCTGCTGTGTCTGCTACCCCAATGGTATGAGCATAGCGGGATGGTTTTAAATGATCAGAAAGATTCTTTTTTATAAGTTTTAAATCATAGACTTCTTTTTTATCATATAAATTCATACGACGAATATAAGAAAGTTCTTCTTCATCAATATAAGGCATTAGTTCCTCATCTGAAGCTCCACCACTTATCATCTCTCTTATTTTTGTAGAAGATATGGAGGTTGGTTTAGAAAAAATTGGAATAATTGTTCCCTCAAATAAAGAATTTAGTGAATCAATTTTTTCCTTGCATCTTCTTGTTTCCTCTTCTTCCCCCTCTTCACCTCGTAAAAATACAACAATTGATGCAGCAGTTACATCCCGTATGCATCGTTTCGAAATGTGTGAATATGCATGTAAATATCATCCTAATGTTTTAACTATGTATGGAGAGTTTTCAAATTTAAAATCGGAACCAAACTCTACGTATTTAACTTTAGAAAAACTAAAGAAAGATTATCCAGAGGATGAGTTTTATTTTATTATGGGACAGGATTCCATTGACTATTTTGATAAATGGAGGGAGCCTCAGCGAATTTTAAATGCTGCATCAATTGTTGTATTTTTACGAGGTGAAGAGGGGGAAGAAGAGGAAACAAGAAGATGCAAGGAAAAAATTGATTCACTAAATTCTTTATTTGAGGGAA
>JAIKXK010000175.1 GCA_024684155.1 Lachnospiraceae bacterium
TAAAAGCAGCATTTTTGAATTCTGAAAAGTTACAGCGTCATATAAGTTTTCTTTATACGAAGGGGAGTTTATATAAAGTCTATAATGGTAATCTTTTATACCATGGATGTATGCCATTGTGTGAAGATGGTTCTTTTAAATCAGTGAATATTTTTGGACATAAGGTTTCTGGAAGATCACTTTATGATTATATTGAAGAATATGCAAGAAAAGGATACTATGCTTTAAATGAAGACGAAAAACAAAAAGGATTAGATACTTTATATTTTATGTGGGCACATCCGGATTCACCTGTTTTTGGAAAACGAAAGATGGCTACTTTTGAGAGATATTTCTTAAATGAAAAAGAAACTCATGTGGAAGTTAAAAATCCATACTATTCATTGATAGATAAAGAAGAGGTTGTAAACTCTATTTTAGCTGAATTTGGTCTGGATACAAAAAATGGTCATATTGTAAATGGCCACGTTCCGGTAGAAGCAAAAAAAGGAGAATCTCCAGTTCGTTGTAATGGAAAACTATTAATCATAGATGGTGGTTTTTCAAAAGCTTATCAGCCAAAGACTGGTATCGCTGGATATACTTTAATGTACAATTCTTATGGAATGATTCTGGCAGCCCATGAGCCTTTTGAATCTGTTGAAAAAGCAGTAAGAGAAGGAAGTGATATTCATTCTCAAACATTTTTAGTAGAAAGAGCTACAAAAAGAATGACTGTGGCAGATACAGATACTGGTAAAAAAATGAAAGAAACAGTAATTGATTTAACAAATTTATTGCAGGCATATCGAGACGGAAAGATTGTTTCTGAATAAAAACCATAAAATTTTACAAGTATATTAGAAAGGTTGTGTCTAAATGGAAACGATTTCGTGAACAAATTGTGAATTATGATTGAAAATGCAAGAAAATATTGATTATGAAGTAAAATGACGGATATTGATTTGTGATTTTTTACAAAAAAATACCCCTAATTTAGGTATGCTGTCATTAAATTTAGTGTAGGTATTGCAAAAAAAATCATATTAATCGCCCTAAAAATGTATTTTTTTACCTTTAATACCCTTTAAATTGACACATGAGGAAAGAGTGTTTGAATTATGATTGAAAATGCACAAAAAACTTGATTGACTTATAGAGTTTCCCGTGGTTAAATATCAAAGGTCGAAAAAAGAAGTAAGTAATTTTTTAAAAATTAGAGGTATAAAAAATGAAGAAATTTAAAATTAAATTGATGAGTCCAAATGACGTTGAAGAGTTTGTAAAGATCGCATCTAAGTTTGATTTTGATATTGATTTGGTTTCAGGTACTGTGTATTTAGATGCAAAATCCCTTCTTGGTGTTTTATCTATGGGATTAAAACGTGAATTAAACGTATTAACAATGGGCGATGATCCGGAGTTTGCTTCAAAAATTAAGAAGTTCTCCGTAGCATAATATTATCTTTATTCAAAAGCTTTCAGAGGTTTTCCTTTGGAAGCTTTTTTCATGTTTAAGGGTTTTTGATATAATAGGGACTATGGATAATTTAATGGAAAATGAAACAATAGAAAAACCTTATCTTCGTATTTCTGTTCGCAATTTAGTAGAGTTTGTACTTCGCAGCGGTGATATTGATGATCGCAGTTCTGGAAGAAATCAGGTTACTGCCATGCAAGAGGGAACAAAGGTCCACAAGCGTATTCAAAATAAAATGGGAATTAATTATCATTCGGAGGTCCCACTTAAGTTTGTGATTTCTTATGATGATTACAATTTAGGGATAGAAGGTAGAGCAGATGGTATTATTTATGAGGATGAGATTACAGAAAAATCTTCTGTATGTGTAGATGAAATCAAAGGTGTTTACTTAGATGTTTCAACTATGGAAGAACCAATAGCGCTTCATTTAGCCCAGGCAAAGTGTTATGCCTATATTTTATCTGAAAAGTATCATTTAGAATCAATTGATGTACAAATGACCTATTGTAATTTGGATACCTATGAAGAAAAAAGATTTCGTGATACATATCAATATAAAGAACTTTCAAATTGGTTTTATAATGTAATATCTCTTTATCAAAGATGGGCAGATTTTACTTTTTATTTCAGAAGAATACGGAATGATTCCATTCATGAATTAAGATTTCCCTTTTCCTTTCGAAAAGGACAGATGGAATTAGTGCAAAATGTCTATCGTTCCATTCATAGAAATAAAGTTTTGTTCGCTCAGGCACCAACAGGATCTGGAAAAACAATCTCTACAATTTTTCCCGCTGTGAAAGCTGTAGGAGAAGGAGACGGAGAACGAATATTTTATCTGACTGCAAAAACGATTACCAGAACAGTTGCAAAGGACACCTTCCAATTGTTAGAAGATAATGGTTATCGTGGGAAAACAGTAGTAATAACTGCGAAAGATAAAATGTGTCCTTTAGAGGAAAGAAAGTGCAATCCACAGGATTGTCCTTATGCAAAGGGACATTTTGATCGAATTAATGATGCAGTGTATGATATTTTGCAACGGCAGGATATTTTTGATTCTATGGAAATATTGGATTGGGCTAAGGAAAGAATGGTTTGTCCATTTGAACTCAACTTGGATATTTCCTCCTGGTGCGATAATATTATTTGCGATTATAACTATGTGTTTGATCCTAATGTTTACCTAAAACGGTTCTTTGCTGAGGGGAGTAGAAGTGAAGGAATATTCCTGGTGGATGAATCTCATAATCTTGTAGAACGTGGTCGGGAAATGTATTCGGAAACTTTAGTAAAAGAAGAGTTTCTTCATATAAAGAAGTACTTTAAGGTATATCAGGGCGGAGTGGTAAGAGGATTAGATAAATGTAATCGATTCCTGCTAGACTGTAAAAGAAAAATGGAAGGGGAATTTCTACTATTAAAAGATGTAGATGTTTTGATTCTTCATTTAATGAATCTATGTAATTCCTTTGATCGTTTTTTTGAAAAGCATATTGAACTTGAGCATATGGATGAAATTAGAGATTTCTATTTTGTCTTGCGTAACTTTTTAAATCTTACAGATGGATTGGATGAACGATATCGAATCTATTGTGATTATAATGAGGAAGGTGAGTTTTGCCTTCATCTATTTTGTGTGGATCCTTCTTATCAATTGCAACAAAGAATAGATCGAGGAAATGCAACGGTCTTTTTTTCTGCAACCTTATTGCCAATTAATTACTATAGAAATCTTTTGTGTAGAGAAGAAAACCCTTATGCAGTATATGCAGAATCTGTTTTTGATGAAAACAAAAGAGGACTATATATAGGAAGAGATGTGACTACCCGATATAAAAAACGGTCCAAAAGGCAGTATAGTAACTATGCTAAATACATTTATGAAATCACCAGACAAAAGACAGGAAACTACTTAATCTTTTTTCCTTCCTATGCTTTTATGGAAGAAGTATATACCTGCTATGAAAGAGAATTTTTGACATCAGAGGAATTAATAAAACAGTCCTCCGGTATGACAGAAGAAGAAAGAGTTTTATTTTTAGATCAGTTTGCAAACCAAGGAAATACCCTTCTTGGATTTTGTGTATTAGGCGGTATCTTTTCTGAAGGAATCGATTTGACTGGAGATAAATTAATTGGAACCATAGTAGTGGGAACAGGATTGCCTGGAGTAGGAAATCGAAGAAAGATTATTTCTGATTATTTCGATGCTACCTCTGGTGATGGGTTTATATATGCCTATTTAAATCCTGGTATGAACAAAGTAATGCAGGCCGCAGGTCGAGTGATTCGAACACAGGATGATGTGGGAGTGGTAGCATTACTAGATGAAAGATTTATGAATTATGAGTATAAAAGAACGTTTCCAAAG
>JAIKXK010000182.1 GCA_024684155.1 Lachnospiraceae bacterium
GAAAGAATTGTTGGCCATCCGCTATCTGTATTTACAAAAGAAAATAATGTGCTTTCGGATTTAATAGAAGAATTTAAAGAGTCTCGTCAGGAGTCATTACTTTTTAATATCCGTGAGATAGTAGTTCATTACGCAAAAAAAAGAGATTTAATATATCCTTTGTTAAAAGTGAAATACGGAGTGTCAGGTCCTTCTGATGTGATGTGGACGGTGGATGATGAAATCCGGGATGAACTGGGATCACTGGTAAAGTCAGCTAATCAGGACGATTACTGGAATGCCAGGGTAGATGCTGTATTACAACGTGCAGAGGAAATGATTTATAAGGAACAAAATATTTTATTCCCAATCTGTGCGGTGAACTTTAGCAAAGAAGAATGGATGGGGATTTATCAGGATGGAAAAGATTATGATGAATGCCTGGGAGTAAGCCCTGAAGTCTGGGAAGAAGCAGAGGAATATTTAAAGAAGAAAGAAGCTGCTAAGCTGAATGAAAAACCTGGCAATGAATTACAGAATAAAGACTTGGGATTTGAGGATGCTGAGATTTGTATGCCCGGTGGACATTTAAAACTAAAGGAGCTAACTGCACTATTAAATACCATTCCTATGGAAATTTCTTTTGTGGATGGAGACAATATTAACAGGTTCTTTAACGAAGGACCAAAAGTCTTTAAGCGGCCTGCCATGGCAATCGATCGAGAAGTATTTTCCTGCCATCCACCAAAGATTGAGCCGATGGTTCGAGCTATTATCGATGACTTTCGAAATAATCTTCGGGATGTGGTTCCTGTATGGATGGAGAAAAAGGGACGCACCATGTTAGTACAATATATGGCAGTCCGGGATAAAGATGGAAAGTATCTTGGAACAGCGGAGTTTGTTCAGGATATGGAATTTGCCAAAGAGCATTTTTTGAAAATAAAATAGGAATATAAAAATTTTCTGTGAGGGTTTGATTAAGATAATTCATTTAAAACAAATTCGTTTTTATGAAACTGAATCAGACCTTCTTTTTGCATCTTTGAAAGTTCATTTGACATGGCACTTCGGTCAACTGCGAGATAATCTGCCAGCTGCTGACGATTAAAAGGAATCTGAAATTTATTACTTCCGTGATTGATGGCCTGTTCGGAAAGATAGGACAGTAATCGACCACGGATGGATTTTGAAGCAGTGTGCATCATTCGTGAAGACAGGTTCAGATTCTTTTTTGCAGAAATCATTAATAGATTTTTTGAAAGAGACTGATGTGAAGCACAAACTTTTTGGCAGGTGGTCATCATCTTTTGCATATCTAAAAATAACACTTCACAATCTTTTGCGGCAATAACACTGACTGGCAGTTCCTTATTTGGAATGGCAGCATAGTTTTCGGCAAAGATTTCTCCTTTTTCAAAGTGACCAAAGATGTGGCTTGTTCCCCAGTAAAAGTCAGCAACAATATTGACACTACCAGATAGCACCAGGCCAATTTCATGAATCTGGTCTCCAGCAAGAAAAATACAATCCTCTTTCTTATATGATTTTGTCCTGGCATCCAAACAGGGAAGCATAGCAGTAATTGCTTCTGGTGAAATGCCTTTAAATAAATTAGTTTCTGATAAAAAAGTACTATCCATGAGCCCTCCCAAAAATTTTTTGTTGTCAAAACAACAAAATGTAGGTACGTATAAGATAGAATATTTTTAGTGAAAAATCAAATATGAGGTGATGGAAACTATTCTTAAAGTTAAAGATTTCAGGATGGAAAGAAAAGTGACATATTTCTAATAAATAGTGGTTAAATGATGGGAAACTTTAAGTAATATTTGTTTGGAAAATGAGTAAAAATATAGTATTATCAATTTAGTGTTTTGTGAAGAAATAAGGAGGATTGTATGAAGAAAGGATTAATAGCAGTAATTGCTGTTGTAGCTGTACTTGTAATTTCTTGTATTGGAAGCTATAACTCTTTGGTTTCTAAAGAAACTGCCGTAGAGGAGCAGGCAGCAAACATTGACACACAGCTTCAACGAAGAGCGGATTTAATTCCAAACTTAGTAAGCACCGTAAAAGGTTATACCGATCATGAGACCGAGGTATTTACTGCAGTAACAGAGGCAAGAGAAAAATTATTAGCAGCGGATACCATGTCGGAAAAATCTGAAGCAAATGATGAGGTATCAAGCGCATTAGGAAAGCTGGTTGCCATTGCAGAAAGTTATCCGGAATTAAAATCAGATACCGTATATGTGGATTTAATGGATGAACTATCTGGTACAGAAAATCGCATCTCCTATGCCAGAACCAGTTACAATGAAGCAGTAGCAACATATAATAAGGCAATTAAGAAGTTTCCTGGTGTTCTTTTTGCGAATATGTTTGGATTTGAAAAAGCAGAGTTGTTTGAAGCAAGTGAGTCTGCGGAAAGCGTGCCAGAGGTAAGTTTTGAATGACAAAAGAGAAAAAAGAAAATAAGCAGTTGAAGAAAGCCTTTTTGCCAACCCTTATTTGCTTTTTAGTAACTCTTGTTTTAGGAACGATACTTGAATATACCGATAATGCCAAAGTGGCAGTGGATCAGCCTATTGAACATACGGATTATTTCTTCGTTGAAGACTATAGTGGTGTTTTAAATGAAACCACAGAAAAATTTATTTACAACGAAGCAGTGGAATTGTATGAGCAGACAAAGGCTCAGGTAGTGGTAGTAATGGTTCCTAATACGCAGGAGCAGGCGTTGGAAGATTTTTCCATTAAGTTAGCCAATGATTGGGGAATTGGCGATGAAGATTTAGACAACGGAGTGTTACTTTTATTCGATACCACAGAGGATGAACCTCATGTTCGTTTAGAAGTAGGTCAGGGGCTTGAAGGAGCTTTGCCAGATGGTAAGGCAGGTCGAATTTTAGATGATTATGCCGTGGAAGATAAGGATGACGGTCGATATAACAGAGCCGCAGCAAATACTTTTGTTGCAGTTTGTGAGGCTGTCTATGAAGAGTATGGACTTGAAGCTCCAGAATCTTTAGTCATGCAAAATGACTGGGGTGATGGAGAAGAAGAAACAACAGGTACCTTTGCAGATGCTCCATATCCGGATATTGTATATGAAGAAAATACCGATCCATTTATGGTGCAGTTTTTAGAAGCCTTTATAGCAGCCTTAATGATTGCAATTTTTTATAGCGTAATTGTATTTTTCATTGTGATTTCTGCAGTGAGTGACAGAGCACGAGGGGGAAGATACTACGGTGGCTATGGTGGTTACCACGGTGGAGGCGGATTTTCCGGCGGTGGTGGATTTTCTGGCGGAGGTGGTTCCTTCGGTGGAGGCGGAGCCAGCCGATAGTAGAAATAACATATATGTATAAGTTTAAGAGATAATGGGAATTACCCTTATATATTGGAATAATCCTCCGATATAAATTATAGGATAACTCGTATTATCTCTTTTTATGTTGAAATGGAGTTCAATGAAAAGCCGCAGGGAGGTGGCATCATGAATATAACATTCAATTCACAATCATCGATTTTTAAATCTAATAGTCTATATAAAAATCCATGGGAGGATTCTGCCAAAGAAGCCTATTCTCCTGTGTCCCAGTTATCAGATCGTATCCAGGAAAAAAATGAAAAGAATAAGATGCAGCGGGAAAGACTTCTTCGGGAACTTCAGACAATATCCATTCAAAAAACAGAAACTTCTGATAACCAAAAACCACAGGGCATA
>JAIKXK010000212.1 GCA_024684155.1 Lachnospiraceae bacterium
ATAAGTCCATCAATTACAGGTGTGTTAGCCATTGCAATAGCATTTGCCTTAGGATTTTCATTAATTCCAAATCCATCTAAAATCATTAATACGGTTGGTTTCTTACTCATTTTTATCTCCTTTAATCATTATTTTCTATTAATAACTCCATCTTGAGAAATTGTCGTAGTAGATGCCAGTTTTTCTAAAAACTCATATTCTGTCTTTGCTTCATCTTCTGTAAGCATTGAGGTAACACCTTTTGAAAACTGAGCTGGAATAAACTTACAAGTAATATCTAAATCAGAAGTAATCTCCAATCTTGCCAGGCCTGTATAATAATCTTCTGGCATATTAGCTGTAGTAGCAAACCAATAATTTCCCAAGCTATAATACACAGGAACATCTTCTATGTATTCCACTGCCTGTAAACAATGGGTATGCCCACCTATAATTGCATCTGCCCCTGCTTTTACAAAGTCATTTGCTAATTTTTCCTGATCATGGCCATAAAACTTATTTCCTTCTGTTCCCCAGTGTACACATGCTATTACTATATCAGCATTTTCTTTTGCCTTTTCTATAACCTGACAATACAAGGTTGAATCTAAAGTTTTTAATACCCCTGGCATATTTTCTGTTGCCTGTTTTGTATAAGTATAGGAACGCTCTATTTGTGTTGCATCCACAAGAGCAATTTTTCTTCCATTTGCAATATAATACTGTGGACGGCAGGCCTCTGTTAGATTTTCTCCTGCCCCGATATAGTCTAAATTACAATAACTTAGAGTATCCAAAGTATCTGTAATCCCATCAATACCATAATCCCATACATGATTATTTGCTAAAGTTACAACATCTGTTCCTATTGCCAAAAGTGAATTTACCCGATCAGGGTTTGCCCGAAAAGTATAAGCTTTTCCCTCAAGAGGAGTTCCCCGATTTGTATATGTAAACTCATTATTTACTACTAATATGTCTGCAGATTGCATTTCTTCTAACAAATCTTTGGAAAAACAATCTAAGATTCCATTTTTTTGCTGATCCATATAAAGAGTTGTTGCCGCTTCTTCACATAGATTCACATCACCACTAAAATCAAATGATATCACATTTTTTTCTTGTGTCGTAATATAATTGACATGAGAATAGTCATAAGCATCTAATCCCGTAGCCATACAATACTCTTGCCAAAGCACAAAAATACTGTTGCCTGTAGATTCATACCATATTTCTTTATCAGAAACATCACCCTTATTTACAATATCTAAAATTACATTATCGCCATAGGTATTTGCAATCCACCAAAAGAAACCTTCGGTTACCGGATAATTTCCAATAAAATCAGATGTGGCTTGTTCTAAAATAACATCTACTGCATCTGAAACTTCACCTAGATTTCTACTTTCTTCCGGAATCACTCCCGTATTTTCTGTGAAAGAAGATGTTTCTTCTTTGCCACAGGCTATAAAGGTAAATGCAAGCAATATAGCACAAATGCTTACTACTATTTTTTTCATATCATTATTTATAAAACTAATTTACCAAAAGATTTTCAATTCTGGTAACAGCTTCTTGTGCTCCCTCGTAACCACTCTCTTCTGCCATTTTATAATAAGCTAAGGCTGTTTCCAAATTTTGCTCAACACCAATTCCATTTTCATATAAATAGCCCAGATTAATCTGAGCAGGAACATATCCTTGAGCCGCAGCTAATTTTTCATAATAAACTGCCTGTTCATAATCAGTCTCAACGCCTAATCCATTAAAGTAGATGTAGCCAATCTGGCATAAAGCTGGCGCATAGTCATTTGCTGCAGCATCTTCAAAATAAGATAAGGCCAATTCATAATCTTTATCAACCCCTTGTCCCATCTCATACATAATACCAAGATAGTACTTGGCCTGATTAAAATCATTAGCTGATGCTTTCTCAAAATAACTAATGGCTGTTTCACCATCCACTTCCCCAAGTAAGCCCTGTGCATAAATATAGCCCAAACGGGTATTAGATGAATTTATAGCATATTGGTCATTTACCTCTGTACTTTCTGAGGAACTAACCAAATCATAATACTTTACTGCTTTCTCATAATCCTGCTCAACTTCAATGCCCTGTTCATAAAGATAACCCATGTAATAGTAGCCATCTAAAAGTTTTTCATCACAAGCCTTTCGAACATTTACATAAACAGTATGATAGTTTTCTTCGTCTTCCTGCTCAAGAATACATCTGGCGATACCCACATATCCCTCCATGCAATTTTGTTTAATTGCAGTTTGAAAACATTCCTTTGCTGTATCGTAGTTTTGATCCACTCCACAACCACTTAAATACATGTACCCTAGTCCCATGCTTCCAAGTCCAAATTCATTGTCAGCAGAAACCTGATACCATTTTAATGCCTCTTGAAAATTCTGACTTTCATCCATCAAACCATAATCATAGATTCTACCTAAGTAATAAGCAGCCTCGCCGTCATTTTCAAGGGCAAGCACCTGAAGTTCCTGGATGGAAAGATCAGTATATACAATTTCTTCCTCCACTTGTTCATTTGGAGTTTCCTCCTTTGGCTCTTCTTTTTGGCTACAGCCAATAAGAGCCAGGGAAAACACCAGCACAAGGGATAAAAAATACAAATACTTCTTCATATGTACTTCCTTATTTATTTTTCAATTCAGGATTCTCTTTACGGATTTCCTTTGTACGAATTTCTTCGCAAATCTGATTTACAAAATCTGCTAAAGGTTTTACACCTTCATCTCCTTCAAATCTGCTTCGTACAGAAACTGTATGTTCTTCCGCTTCATTTTGTCCAACTACTAACATATAAGGTAGCTTGTCCATACGAGCTTCACGAATCTTAAATCCTATCTTTTCTGCTCGTTTATCAATGGTAACATCTACACCATTTTTACGAAGTTCCTTAAATACTTCATCTGCATAGTCAAAGTATTTTTCAGAAATAGGAAGAATACGAACCTGTTCAGGACATAGCCATGTAGGAAGCTTTCCTGCATATTTTTCAATTAACCATGCAAGAGTTCTTTCATAGCATCCAATGGATGTTCTATGAATAACGTAAGGACGCTTCTTTTCGCCATCCTTATCAATATAAGACATATCAAAGCGTTCTGCAATAAATCCATCTAACTGGATTGTAATCATAGTATCTTCTTTGCCATATACGTTCTTTGCCTGAATATCAAGCTTAGGACCATAGAATGCAGCTTCACCTGTAGCTTCTGTATATTCCAAACCAATTTCATCAAGCATACGACGCATGGTATTCTCAACCCTATCCCAGTCTTCTGCAGTACCCATATACTTATCAGGATTCTCTGGATCCCATCTAGACAAACGATAAGTTACATCTTCTTCTAGGCCAAGTGTTGTTAAGCAATGCTTTGCTAAACGTACACAGTTTTTAAACTCCTCATCTACCTGTTCCTGAGTGACAATTAAATGACCTTCAGAAATTGTGAACTGACGAACTCTTGTAAGGCCGTGCATTTCTCCCGAATCTTCATTTCTAAATAAGGTAGAAGTCTCACCCATACGATAAGGTAAATCACGATAACTCTTCTGGCGAGCCTTATATACATAGTACTGGAATGGACAGGTCATAGGACGAAGTGCATATGAATTTGAATCTTCATCCTGTTCGAGGGAAGCTAAATCTTCAACACCTCTAACCTCTCTTGCATTTTGGCGGGCAGCTTCTTCGTCAGAAAGTGGAATATCATTTAAAACGAACATTCCATCTTTATAATGATACCAGTGATCAGAAATCTTATATAAAGTAGATTTTGCCATATATGGTGTACGAGTACGAACATATCCCCACTCATAATCTTCTAAATCTTCAATCCAACGCTGCATCTTCTGGATGATTTTTGTTCCCTTAGGCATGAATAAAGGAAGACCCTGGCCAATAACATCTACGGTTGTGAATAAATCCATTTCACGACCAAGTTTATTGTGATCTCTATTCTTACGATCCTCTAATTCTTCTAGATGAGCTGTTAATTCTTCCTTTGAACCAAATGCTGTTCCATATACACGAGTAAGCATAGCATTGTGCTCATCTCCTCTCCAGTAAGCACCAGAAGAAGAAATCAACTTAAAGGCTTTAATGGAGCTCTTAGAAATTTTCATTATATGAGGACCGGCACATAAATCTACAAATCCATCTCCCTGTTCATAAAATGAAATAGTAGCATCCTCTGGCAAATCTTTAATAAGCTCAACCTTATAAGGCTCTTCTCTTTCTTCCATAAGCTTAATTGCTTCTTCTCTTGGAAGTTCAAAGTACTTAAGTTCAGCACCCTTTTTTATAATCTTTTTCATTTCAGCTTCAATCTTATCAAGATCTTCTCTTGTAAAGGAAGCTACGTCAAAATCATAATAAAATCCTTCGTCAATAGCTGGTCCAATGGCAAGCTTTGCTTCCGGATATAAATTTTTAACAGCCTGAGCTAATACATGGGATGTGGTATGTCTCAACACACGAAGACCTTCTTCATCAGATGCGGTTAATAACTGTAATTCACAATCCTTAGAAAGTTCGGTACGAAGATCTTTCACCTCTCCATCCACTTTAGCAGCACAGCAAGCTCTAGCTAAGCCTTCGCTAATATCATATGCTACATCAATAATTCTCTTTGCTTCCTGATACTCTTTTACAGAGCCGTCTTTCAACGTAATTTTCATTTTTTGCACCTCCTAAATTTTGCCTACAAGGGATTTTTAAATTAAAAAATCCCTTGCAGCTACAACAAATAGACTGCAAGGGACGTAAATCTAAATTTACGCGGTTCCACCCCGCTTACCTGATTTCTCAGGTCACTTCATTTGATGGTAACGGAATCACCGGGCAGGATTAGTGCCACTCCGAGCTGGTTAGACTCATCAACGTTTTATTATATATTTAATTTTTACATTAAAAATATACTAGAATATTACAAGCTATGCAATAGAAAAATCGTCTAAAATTACCTTTAATAAAGGAGTTTTTTGTATATATTTTCTTATGCCTTAGCTCCTTTTTTACCGCAGCAGAATTTATACTTCTTTCCACTGCCACAAGGACATGGATCATTACGTCCGACTTTCTTTCCAACATGAACGGTATGAGACTTCTTCT
Organism: Lachnospiraceae bacterium; assembly: GCA_024684155.1. Classification (GTDB taxonomy): domain Bacteria; phylum Bacillota; class Clostridia; order Lachnospirales; family Lachnospiraceae; genus JAILEN01. The sequence goes on from JAIKXK010000212.1 coordinate 5,127, forward strand.
CTTCTAAATATAATTCATGCTGTTTTTCTTTATCATAAATCGCATCCCACTGTGGAAGTTCATACAACCAATCAGCGCCAGCTGCAACCATGTTCTTATAAAGTTTTTCTTTATCGAATTTTAAAGATACCTCTGTATCTTCTTCCATGGTATCAATAGGATTCTTTTCTACCAAGCTATCGTTAATACCATCTAAAAATCCAGTCATTTCCATTACAGTAATACCGAATTTTTCAGCTAAATCCTTTACACTTCCTTTTACTTCTTCATCAGGAGTTTCAAGAAGTACTTCATATACACTTTTCTCCTTTAAGAAATAATCGTTCCAGAATCTGGTAATAGTATTACGATCTGCTTTGTCGTTATAAGCAACTTTGGTCCATTCTTCTAATAGTGCCATAATTATTTATATTCCTTTTCTTATTTAATTTGGATTGAAAATCCTTATAAAGTATAGCAAAATAGTATACAAGATTCAATGA
>JAIKXK010000233.1 GCA_024684155.1 Lachnospiraceae bacterium
TTATGCACATCCCTATATCTTTGCAATGGGAATTGGCTAATCTGATTCATAGCAGCGATTCCCCGTTCATAATTTCCTTCCGTAATGGCAGCAAGCATTTCATCTTCTAAGGCATATCGCTCTTCTACCCTTTCTATAGAAATTGCTTCCTGTTCTTCTAAGTTAAACTCCGAAACCATATCAATTTCTTTCTTACGATTCATAATTAATCCTTTTTAATTCTTTGAAGAGCAGCCTCAAGTTGTTTAATAGGTTCAGAATCTAACTCCATTCCACCCTGAGCAATTAACTTCTTCAAAGGCTGACGTTCAATAATCTTTTGCATAGCTGCAGGGATTTCTACACCATCTCCCATACCACCAGCAGTAGCTTTAGACATTTGGGCCATCATTTTATCCAAAATAGCCTTTGCCTGAGGATTTCCACTTAATTCCTTCATAGTAGAATTTAATGAGAAATATTCATCATCTACTTCCGATTCTGCTGGTGCATCAAACCAGTTTCTTACCTTTTCAGCTGACATAAAGTAAGAAGGGTTTGGTTCAGATACCTTTTCAATTTCCATAGTATCTTTGCAGTCTCCACTAACTGCTACAATCTCATGCTTTCCAGAAATTTCTACTTCAAATTTAAATACGTGTTCTCCCTCTTTTGTTCCAACTTCTTTTCCATCTACCAAAAGAGTTACACTCTTACAGTTTGAATACACCTTCACTTCTGTAACAGGTTCAATTCGATCATGATATCTTCTTCCACAAAGATGTACAAAAGGATCAGTGGTCCACCATGCTTTATAAATATAGTAAGCATCCTTTTTTTCTTTACGATCAAAGGTAATTAAACCTTTATGGTTCTTACCTGGATCCCCTGCTTCATCTCTTCCAGCTGCAGCAAATTCAAACATATTCCATACATAGGTACCCCAAATATAAGGACGGGTTGAGAACATTTCTAACATATGTTCATGGTAAAGGGCCTGGTAGCTTTCTGTATAATCACCTTTTTCAGGCTTTGGCGACTGTAAAGTAATAACAGAGTCAGCACCATATTCTGTAAGACCGATGGCTACCTCTGGATGTTCTTTATGGAACTCATCAAACCAGGCATCGTTGTCTTCCACATCCCCTACATACCAGCCATAGTAAAGGTTATATCCACGGATATCTGGCAAAGTCACCAGTGGACTATCAGTTTCTAACATAAATAAGTTTGCCATAGCGGAAAGTCTCTTTGGATCCATTTCATGCACAAGATCATTCAAGATTTTATGATTTTCCATCAAATCTTCTGTTACTCCCTGAAGGGTAATTTCATTTGATAATGCCCAGCAAATAATAGAAGCATGGTTATAGTTTTGGGTAATTAATTCCTTCATCTGAGAAATGGTATTTTCTCTACCTGTATCCATATGTACGGTAATGTAAGGAATTTCAGCCCAAGCTACAATTCCCTTTTCATCACATAAATCATAGAAATACTGATCATGCTGATAATGTGCCAGACGGATGGAATTAGCACCTACTGAAAGGATTAATTCCATATCTTCTTCATGCATTTCCTTTGTAAGGGCATTTCCTACTCCAAGGCGATCCTGATGACGTGACACACCGTGAAGTGGATAACTTCTTCCATTTAAGAAAAATCCCTTTTCCGGATCCACATAATATTCACGACAGCCAAAACGATCTGATACTTCATCAACCGGCTGACCATCCTTTATTAAAGTTGCTGTTGCTGTGTATAAATAAGGATCATCTAATCCATCCCAGCGATGAACATTCTCTATGGTAAGAGAGCCTTTTGCTACTCCATCAGAAACGGATAGTGATGTTGTTTTAACCCCTTCCACTTCTACTTCTACAGAGTCTGCATTTCCACTAACAAAAGCTTCGAAATCAACTACAGCCTTGTCTCCATCTAAATTAGGAGTAATAGTAAAGCCCTTTCCTCCAAAGTAATCTAAATCAAAGTGAGATTTTTCTACAGTAAGAAGATATACGTCTCTGTAAATTCCACCGTAGAAGGTAAAGTCTGCTCTCTGTGGATACACCTTGTTATTTGGTGCATTATCTACATCTACTCGAAGCACATTTTCTTCCTTTAAATCCGCTGTTAAATTCACACGGAAGGTGGAGTATCCACCATCATGACAAGCTAATTCCTTATCATTCAAAAATACTTTTGCGCTGGAATTTACACCTCGAAATTCCACGTAAACTTCCTGTTCTTCTGTAAATTCTGGTTTCGTAAATTTCTTTTCATAGCTGCAGCAGCCTCTAAAATAATCTGCCTGTCCCTGTCCATCTTCAGCGTTCCATGTGTGGGGAAGAGTCACTGTTTTCGCAGATTCATTTGGTTTACAAAAGCTCCAGTTTTCATTCCATAAACTAACAATTCTCATCTTTTTTACCTCTCTTATTAATTTCACTAATTAATAGCATAATAACGACTTACTCTATGTGTATTATAAGATGTTGTGCTAATTCTCATTAGAATGATATACCTTTATATTAGCACAATTTCCCTTATATCTTGTTTTTTTCTGTTTTTTATCCTTTTATCGCAAAAAGAACTCCCCTGTTTCTATGACTAATGTATTTGTTTTCCATATCTGTCACAGAAAAGAAGAGTTCTCTTATTACTATTTTACTGTGGCTACAACTATAGTTTCACTACAGTTCCTTCTGTAATTCCATTTTCATTAAAAGCATCTACTCTGACATAGTAATCTCTATCCTTTACTAAGGCAGTCACCTTTTGTTCCTGTTCAAAGGTCATCCAGCTATGGTAAAGCTTTTCAGGAGATGATCCCCATAAAACGTTATACCCTGTAGCATTTTCTCCGGAAATCTTTACTGTCATTTCAAGATCATTGTCTCTTGTTACACTAAAGGTTGGAGCCTCTGGCTTTGTACCATTACCAAATCCAAATACACGAAGACCACTAATACATGCTGGCTGATGATATGCAGTATCAATTACTGTTAGTTTCAAGAATCGAACTTTAATACCATCTTCTCTTACTAAAAAGTCGTGTGTCAAATCGCTATCTGCCTCAGACTTATCTTCAATGGTAAAGTATTCCTTTCCATCTAAAGATCCCTCAAGGCAGTATCTTGTATATAAATCTCTCCCATCAATATACCTGGCCTGTGTAGTTCCTACCACTTCTCCAGGACATTCCACATCAGAAATTGTATCATCTGCAAAGTTAACCTGAATCGCTCTTACGTCATAAGCTTCTCCTAAATCAAGCTCTACCCATTCTCCCGGCTTGTTTGAGGCAGCTCTCCACCAGGTTCTGCAATCTTCATTTGCAATTAAATCTGGTCCTTTTCCCTCTTCAAAAGAAGATGCCTTTGCACTCTTTTTATAGCTAAGTAAATACCACTCCGGATCTGCCCAGGGATCTTGCTTTTCCCCGGAAACAGCTACTGGCCAATCCCCATATCTTTGATTACAAAATAGCTCTCCATCTTTATCTACTCCAGATGGCCAGATGCCAACACGTCGTTCAAAGTTATGATTCACAGATATTCTCATGGTAGCTGTGTGCCAAATATTAGATTTCAAATCCTCCATGGTAGAACCATGGCCTGCACCGTTCATAAATCCACCTGGCTTATAAGAAAACGGAGCATTTTCTGCCAAGGTAAAAGGTCCAAGTGGAGAATCTGATACATAAACACCATCTCCATAGGTATTGTACTGGCTTCCTGCAAATGCATATTGCAGGTAATATTTTCCGCCAAATTTACTCATCCAGGCACCTTCAATATAAGGACGTTTTGAAACATATCCCCTCATCATAAAGTACATGGTTTCATCCACATCTTCTCTTTTTATTCCTCTTGCCTTCATCATAGTTTCTAATGCGACTTCCAATTCTTCATCAGACAATGGATTAACTGAGTTATTATCTCCTACACGTTCGAATCCGTTTAAATCTGCATGGCCTGCAATTAAGCCTACAGGTTCTCCAATATTTTTCATTGTATTTGGATCTTTTTCCACACCCCAAATTGGAGTGATTGCAGAACATCCCCAGTAAAAATATACTCTTCCATCATCATCTACAAAAAGGTTTGGATCCCAGAAATCAAACTCACCAGGAATTTCTTCATATGGCCCATTTAAGACATCCTTTGTACGATAATGTGAGCATGGATGATCATGACTTGAGGCACAAAAATAAACATAGTCTCCCATTACCCTTACATCTGGTGCATAATCATAGAAAGGCAGATTATCTGGAAGTTTATAATTTTTCCACTCCACCATATCTTCTGATACCCAACAGCCTAAGCTCATAGATGGAAAAATATAATACTTTCCCTGAAAGCAGATCATGGAAGGATCTGCTGCCTCTCTATCCACTTTTTTAGGTGCTGTTTTGTTGCGATACTCTTCATTAAACTGATAGCGATACACTACATTTAATGGATTACAAAAATACTTCATTGGTTTTCTCCTTTATATATTTTATTTAACAGGCTTTCTTAATGTTCTTATCATCTTCTTCATCACCAAAAGCATTAGTTTCTTTTCCAAGGGTGATAGACCATTTTCTAGTAAGAAACAAAGTTACAATCAGTGAAAATATCATTGTTACTGCATGAGAAAATGCAATTCCATATACACCGAAAACACCATTCATAATAACCATTACTGGAATAAAAATAATTCCCTTATCTAACATGGAAGCAAAGATTGCATAACTGGCTTTTCCTGTAGACTGCATAAAGGTTTGTCCCATTTGATACACCGCATAAAACGGAGCTATTACAACTGCTGCTATTACAAACACTCGTCCATATGCAATTACCTGATCATTATCAATAAAAGCTGCCACTACCTGGTCTTTTACAACAAAGACTATGGCGGCTAATATGATTCCAAGTACAAAGGTGAAAATTCCCGTTTCAAACACCACTTTATACATACGCTTATAATTTTTAGCACCATAGTTATATGATATTGCAGGCTGAATTCCCATACAAAATCCCATAATTAACATGGTTGCCACCATTCCAACTTTTCCAGACACCCCTTGAGCAGCAAGAGCAATGGAGCCATAGGAAATCACCAATCTGTTTTGAATTGCACCTGAAATACTACTTAAAAGTGTGGAGCAGGCCATTGGAAGTCCTAAGGTAATCACTGTCATGGAAATATCTCTTTTTAAAGTAAAATCCTTCGTATGTGGAATTAACAATGGCTTTCTCTTTAAAATTATGACAATTAAAATTACACTGGCAAGCACATTTCCTAATACTGTAGCAAGAGCTGCACCCATAATGTCCCAATGGAATCCCAAAATAAATAATGCATCTAATGCAATATTTGATACTGTACCAATAATACTGGCAATCATGGCCGTTGCTGCATCCCCGTCTGCTCTCATTAAAGAACCAAATCCCTGAGAGAATAAAACAAAGGGACTACCGAAACTAAATACCTTTAGATAGGTAATCGTCATATCCATTGTATCTGCATCTGCTCCTAATATACGAGCTAGCGGTTCTGTAAAAAAGAAAAGTAAAATAAAATAACAGATACCAACAAATAATCCACCATAGAAACAAAAAGAAGCAATGTTTCTGGCTTTTGAATCATCCTTTGCCCCAAAAGCAATGGATAATGCTGTGGTTCCACCATTGCCAAATAAGGTTCCCAGACCGGAGAGAATGGTAAACATAGGCATACTTAAGGAAATAGCGGCAATTTTATTGGGATCTCCGGTCTGGCCTATAAAATAAGTATCTGCAATGTTGTAAACAATCATAATGATAATAACTACCACTGCAGGCAGTGAAAGTTTTACCAATAATTCAAATATATTTCCCTTTTCCAATAAATTTCTATTTTTATCCATAACCCATATCCTTTTCAAAAAATCATTTGCAATTTAATTTCTTTGTGTTATTCTAAACCCAACCTGTAGATTTAATGTAATTTCATTATATCTCATATTTTAGCCATTTCAACCGTCATTATATATGGAGGTGTAGACGTAATGAATACAAGTAATAATTCCAAATATCAAGAGACAGAAATAAAAATAAAGGAAGCCTTTGGTCGACTGGCCGCCAGAAAAGATATTGAAAAAATTACCGTCAGCGATATATGCACAGAGGCAAATTTACATCGTACTACCTTTTATGGTCACTACGAAGATATTAACGCTCTTACCGTTATGATTGGATATGAACAATTCCAGGCATTTTTTGATGCTTTTAACCAGGATGGCATTTGGGATTTTCGAGAAGGTATGCGCTATCAGGTAGAATTTTATAAGCGCTATCAGGAAATCATTCGAAAACATATTCTCACCAGTAATCCCTCTTCCGGCGAGAGAAAGACAAATTTCATACAGAACAATATTTTAGACAAAATGGGGTCTCAATATAAGGCAGCCTTCCACTGTGACACAGATACAGAATTCTACTACCATCAGGTTTTTTTCTCTTCTGGTCTAAACAGCATAATTGAGCAGTGGGTTATGGGCGGATGTAAGGAATCTGTCGATGAAATCACAAATATTATTTGTAAAATTTTTGGTTTTGAAAATGAAAAAAGGAGTAAACAACAATGAAAAAAGCAGTACAACAATTTATGTTAGGTTCCGTATTAAAAAACGAAGCTTCTGTCAAAAACACTCTTTTCGCTATGAAAGAAGCTGGGTACGACAGTATTGAACTCTGTTCCTTTATGCTTCATCCTATGGGACTTGTCATTCGACTATTAACAAAAGCAGCAGGAATGCCGGTAGGAAGTGGAGGTTCCCTTGATTGGAATCGTCTCATTGACGAATCTGGTTTAAATGTAATTTCCCTCCACGCTGATTTAGGTAGTATTGAAAAGGATTCTCATGCAATTTGCGAAGAAGCAAAATCTTTTCACACCGATACTGTGGTAATTACTGGAATGTATCGATTCAATTACGGAGACGAAGAGACCATGCACACTCTTGCAAAACGTCTCAACGAAGCTGGAAAGAATCTAAAAAAAGAAGGCATCCGTCTCCTTTATCACAATCACAACTGTGAACTTCGTAAAGTAAACGACACCCAGTGTGCTTATGATATTTTACTGGAAGAAACAGATCCTTCTTTTGTAAATTTTGAATTTGATTCTTATTGGTTTACCGAGGGCGGTGCAGATGCCAAGCTATGGATGAATCGATTAGGAAATCGCATGAAGCTTTGGCATATCAACGACCGTGGTTCCCGGGTATCTGGAAGTGTAATTACTCCCATTTTAAAAACCGATAGTATGGAACTTGGCACTGGAAATATGGACCTGGTTGGTCTCAAAAATATCGCGGAAGGAAACGGAGTCGAAGGAGTAATATTAGAAAGTCACAAAAACTGGATTGACAACGACCCCGTTAAAAGTCTCATTCTTAGTGCCAAGTGGTTAAGCAAAAATATTTAATTATGCAATCTTTCCAGAAGCTTTTAACCACTGAACTTCATCGTGGATAGTTTCCTGGTAAGAACGAGGCTTGTAGCCTAATTCTTCTTCTGCCTTTGTAGAATCAAAGGTATTATTTCTAGCAAGGTTATATACAGAGAAAGTAGTTAATAATGGTTTTTCACCTGTCTTAGCTGCTTTCTTTTCCATTGCTTTTCCCATAAGATTTGCTGCCCAGATAGGTAAGAACATCTTTACAGGCTTACATCCACTTTCTTCACTAACTAATTTGCAGAAATCTTTAAAGCTTACTTCTTCATTTCCTAAGATGTAGCAGTTACCCTTGCGGCCCTTATCGATAGCTGCAATTGTTCCGTATGCTAAATCTCTTACATCTACTAAGTTAAATGAACCAGCAATTCCTGCCGGCATTTCTCCATTAATAATCTTAATTAAAGTACCTGTTGTTTCACCTACTGCAAAATCTTCAGGTCCTAAAATTCCTGAAGGATGAACTACACATGCATTTAATCCTTTTTCCTTTACTGCATCAAGTACAAGCTGTGTTGCCATTGCTTTACTCTGAGAGTAGCATCCTAATACCTTATCTCCATCGAAGTGATATACTTCTTTGATTGCTTCTCCATTTGGACGTTCAGGAATAGCACCTGTAGAACTGCAGTATACTAATTTCTTACATTCCTTATGGCTTAAGCATAAATCAATGATGTTCTGTGTACCGCCAACATTTACATCAATTACTTTCTGGTTATATTCAGGATTTACAGAAACAATACTTGCAATGTGAAGTACGATTGTTTCAACACCATCCTCTACTGTAAAGAATCTTTCTAAAGATTCCTTATCTGTTAAATCTCCTGCACAAACTTCTGCTTTTGAAGGAACATATTTCATAGCTGGATCGTTAGGTAAAACGAAAGCTCTTACGTCTTCTCCGTTTTCAATTAACTGTCTGCAAACAGTTCCTCCTAAAAATCCTGCTGCACCTGTTACCAAAATTTTTCTCTTGCTCTTTGCCATAATAAAACCTCCTAATATATCTCTCAATGTTTTGGTTTGTTTTTTAACTGAGACAAGAATATTCCCTTTTGGTAAACCTTAAGTAAAATAAAAATATTTTTTTAATTATTTTTTTCTTCCTCTAACATTACAGCTTTATAGCCGACTCCCCTGGAAGAAACAATTTCAAATTCGCTACATTCCTCAAGTTTTTTTCTTAGACGATTAATATATACTTTAATGGTGTTATAATCAGATTCCGTGTCATACCCCCAGACATCATCCATTAACTGCTGCTTGGTAAATATTACGCCAGGATAAGACAGCAATTTATATAGCAATTTAAATTCTGTTTCCGTGAAGTCAAGCATCACTCCCCGATAGGAAGCCTGCATCCCCTCTTCTGACATGGAAAAATCTCCAATGGTAATCTCTTTTTCCGTATTAATTTTATATCTTCGAAGGATGGCCTCAATATGCCAGGTTAACTCTTCATAATCAATAGGTTTCGTTAAGTACTCATCAATACCGGTACTGTATCCTTTTTTTTTATGCTTAAAGTCATCCATGGCTGTCAGCATAATTACCGGAGTATCATCACCCATAGCTCGAAGTTCCTGAACAAACTCATATCCATCCATATTCGGCATCATAACATCAGCTACAATTAAATCCACGTGTTCGTGTTCTAACACATCAAAAGCATCTAATCCATCTTCTGCTTCTAATATTTCATACTGATTTCGCAGTTTTACCTTTGTCAGTTCCCGTACTGATTTTTCATCTTCCACTAATAAAATTCGAACCATTTTTCTTCCTCCTACTTTACTGGCAACTTCACAGTAAATGTACTTCCGCTACCTGGATAACTTGATGCCGTAATACTTCCACCACATAAAATTACAATTCTCTTTACAATAGAAAGTCCTATTCCACTTCCTTTCGTTAAACTGGTGGTATCATTTTGATAATACTTATCAAAAATACGACCAATGGTTTCCTCGTCCATACCCATTCCATCATCTGTAATACGAACACTAAGTTCTTTTTTTGTAACCTCACCTACAATTGTTATGGTACCACCTTCTTTTGTGAACTTTACTGCATTACTCAAAAGATTGTTCCATACATGCTGCAACAATTCCTGATTGGCATAAATGGGAAGTTCTAAATCCTCGTCCATTTCCACATCAATATTTTTATTATCCAACTGTTTTGAAAGCAAAATAATACACCGACGAAGCTGTTCTGCCACGTCATATTTTTCTTTATCTGAAACCACCTGCATAGCCTCTACCTTTGACAACAAGAGCGTATTCATAGACAGATTCAATAGTCTTTTTGACTCTTCCGAAATCATTCGCAGCTGTTCTAATCTTTCCTCTGTTTCAATATCTTTTCCTGTTTCTAAAAGATAATCTGAAAATCCGCTAATAGCAGTAATGGGCGTCTTAAACTCATGGGCAAATTCATTGGTAAAGGCTTCCATTTCTTCCTTCGTTCTTTTCAGTTCCATAGTCATCGCATTAAATTGTTTATAAACATCTTCATACTCACCAGCTTTATT
>JAIKXK010000281.1 GCA_024684155.1 Lachnospiraceae bacterium
TAAAATTTTAATAACTTATCGTAATCGTCAGGAAAATAATTAAAATAAAATATGTACCATTCATCTTCATATTTCATAACGTAAAATCTAAAGGTTTGATCTTTAGAAAATGAATGATTGTGGAATTTGCCATCATTATAATGGGTAGAATAACTACAGTTTATGACTCCAATTGATTCAATTTTGTCTTGATCTAATTTTTCACTTTTTAAAGGCTCTTCTTCTGATTCAGTTAAAATTGATGTTTTAAAATAATCCTCTTGAGTATATTCGAAGGTTCCGCCGTCATCTTTTAAATGATAAATATCACTTAAAAGTAATTCAATTCTACCCTGTGAAGTCTCATTAATGCATTCTTTCTTAAAACAGTTATATAGACCTAATACACTTTCCTGTTCTGCGTACTTGAAAAAGTCATCTACAAGTTTTGAAGGATCTGAATGGTCAACTGTAATAACTTCTTCCTTTTTTTCAGATATTTCTTCTTTTTCAGATTTAGAAAAAGGTTTTATAACAAGGATAATAATTAAAGCAGCTATAGTAAGAATAATAAGTGAAGTGATAGCAATAATTAATTTAGTATGCTTTTTACCTACTTTGCTTTCTGGATTGGAATTAAGTGGGAGAGTATAAGATACGTTAGAATTTATATTTGTAATGGTATTACCACAATGACTGCAAAATATGCTGTCATCAGAAATTTCATTGCCGCATTTACTACAAAACATTCCCTTACCTCCAAATGAAAATTAATGTGCCTAAATGGACTATAACATAGCGCAAACCTAGTAACAATAGTACTTAGCGCTAGTTAATGGGATGATTTTTAGAGGGTGAATTAGGAAAAGAAAAGTCACTTGTGGTCACAGTGACCACTGAAATTGACTATGCAGAAGAGGATTAAATTAGAATAATTTTGCTTATAATGTTATTATTTTTATGAGATTAATTCATTATTTGGAGATAATATATGTCTATTGATAATAGAAAAGTAGTAGATGCTGTTGCATATGAAAATGAAAAATTAATACTTCAGTTATATGATCATTTAGAATTTACTGAAGACTTTGAAAAAGATCACATGTTTATGCTTCAGGATAAGTTAAATGTTTATATTTGGTATGTTGATAGTAAGCAGTATAAAGACACATATGAAGATAAAGATTTTTCATCTTTCGAAATTCAGATTAAATTTAAATATCAACCATCTGATTTTTGTATTCATTATTTGCAACATGTAAATGAAAAACTTGAATCTCTTAATATTGCAGTGATTTACGATGTTACAGGATAAAGGGTATTTCTATAGGGGACAATAACTTGAGCGAGAATAAGATAAAATTGATAAAAATACTAGTTATCATAGGAATTATTATCTTTATAGTTTGCTATGGATTTTCTCTATCTTATAAAATTATGGTGAATGGGGGAAAAGTAGTTAAAGATAATGATTTGCTATATATATTATATCAAGCCTTTGATGATATAACTCTTCATAAACTTGATGAAGAATCTAAAACTGTATATAACAGTTTCTTTGATGGAGAAAAGCATTATCTTAGTGAGATAAAAGATGATTCTCAAGTAGGTCAGATATTGTTAGAGGGATTAAAACAAAAATACTACGAAAAGTATTGGTTTGAAGGTGACACAATAGCTGCATTCGAACGAGAAATATGCACTTCTGATAATAAGTATTTCGAATTTCAGTATTTTCCACTATCTGAAGAAGAAAAAAGAGAGGGGAATTATAAAGAGTATATAGATGGAGTAATTATCATCCGAATCCCAGATTCATCGTATACTATTTATCCGTGGAAACCTCGAGGTGAAATTTTAATTAGGCATCCAGTTTTTTATCAAGAAGAAACTGGCTTATGGCGACTTTGTTAATGGAGTCTTTAAACTATGAAGTATGAAGAATTATATAATGACTTCAAGAAACTGTTTCCTGAAGATAGTGATTATTTTGCTGAACAGGAAAATAAACTTGGACGAAATTCTTTAGATTTATTAACTGTTGTATTTGATTCAATTGTTAGTCCATATCTAATTAAATTAGCTGATGAAAATCCTCAAAAGGCTAAGAAAGCATTTGATTTTGTTGAAGGAATGCTCTCTTATGATACCGATTATATTGCTAGTGTTGCAGAAGTTAGCGTTCTAGAAATGGTAATGACTGATGAGGATGGTGGTATGAAAAAATTAGGAAAATTCCTTGGACCAAAATCTCGTAGTGCAGTAGAACAGATGGCACCGTATTTTAATATTCAGATGGATTAAATATAGCTTTTTATTAGGCATTGTAGAAATACAATGTCTTTTTTATATCCGCTTGTAGTCAAAGGGGGACCACAAGTGAACCTTGATGACTTTTATAAAATAATCAGTGAATATCAGCCTTAAATAAGTGTATTTGAGCCTTTTTTATTTTAGAGATGATAAGATAGAAAGGATGAAGCATTTTAGATTGATAAAATCGGCGTTTGTTGAGCGGTGACTGCATTCGCATTTCGCTACGCTTCATGCTCATGTCGCGCTGTCGCACTACAAGTCTGCACACGAATATGTCTGTCCGTGAGCAAGCTCCCGACAGCCAATTCGGTGCATCCTTGCACCGCTCGT
>JAIKXK010000292.1 GCA_024684155.1 Lachnospiraceae bacterium
AAACTAAAATACTTGCTGTTCCTAAATCTATTCCAATATCTGCTGAATTAAACGGCATGACTATAGTCTCCTTTCAACCTAATTCCGGCACTATATTTCCATTATAGCCATTTGTTTTATTTTTTCAATCCTATTTTATAGGTTTCTCTTTACTTTTCCTTTAAATCCAGCCCTTTTTAGTTCTTTCTTAAACTTTGTCAACTGCTTCGTTGACATTTTCTTACTAACTTTAATTGTAATCTTCGAACTATCGATTCCTGAGAACGCTTTCTTTTCAACTGTAATGCTTTTCTTTATATTAAGCTTTATGGTTTTCAGTTTTTTTGATCCAGTAAACGCGTATTTTTCAATGGTCTTTACAGTATTTGGAAGAGTCAGCGTTTTTAAATTCTTGCAGTTTTTAAAAGCCTTCTTTGCTATGGTAGTGACCTTATAGTCTACATTTTTATATTCCACCGTAGCTCCAAGGGTAATACTCGTTTTCTTGCTTTTTACACTTACAACCGTAGCATTTCCCTTCTTAGTTGTATTTACTTTTTCCTCCGATACGCCTTTATTCTTCTCAGATGCAACAGTAGCATTTTTCTTTGTTTTTGGTTTTTCCGATTTATTATCTGTCTTTGTACTAGCCTCTTGATTTGTGCTTTGTGTAGCACTTTCCTGTTTTGGCTCGTCCTGTGCTGTATTTTGCGTTTGCTGTGTCTCAGTCTTGGCCTCGGTTTGCGTCTGTTGCTGAGTCTCGGTCTGGGTTTGTTGTTGCTGAGTCTCGGTCTGGGTTTGTTGTTGGTTTTGCTGTGTCTCGCTATGTTCAGATGTTGTAGTTTCTGTCTGTGTTTTAGATTCTTTTAGCCCCATATATAAACTACTTTCATTCACATATAATTGCAAACCATCATCCACCAGCTCAAATATTGTTTCTGGAGATACTTCTTTCATATAAGAAGACCAGTTTTTCGCAAAGATTCTTGGCGAGGTAGATAGCCCATTAAAATCTTTTGATTTAAACTCCACTCTCGTTTTGGAACTTGGCCTATATAATTTCGCTATTTCCATAGTTCCTTGATTATTAGTAGAAGTATTAAATAATATATCTGTCTTTCCGCTACAGCTATATGTAGGCGCATTATGCATAACTAAATAATCCTGATTATAAATTGCACAACGTCCATTACTTGTAAGTTTTCCTCCATCTATTTCCAATCTTCCTGATGAATATTGTCCACCATTGTAAACTGCACAGGCTCTATGCTCATAGGTTGAAACCACCTTATTAGAATCTGCTGTCAAATTGCAATTTATAAGTTTTACAGTACCCCCTTCTTTTTGAAGTGCGGTTACCTCACCATAAGGGTTGTTTGCATTCAATGTGCAATCAGTAAAAGTTGCATTTCCTTTTACACGTACTGCACAATTAACATAAGCATAGGACTTTTGATTTCCAATATAATTCACTTCACATTTTTCCATATCAGAAGAAGTAGCACTAATATGTATTCCCGTTCGTGAATTCGAATTATCATATAAATCAAATACTACATTTTTTGCAGTAAATAACGAACCATTAGCATATATACACCCTCTTTTTCCTGTAGGATCTTTTAAATCATAATTTCCACCTAGTAAATTTAACTCAGAACTGTTAGAAGATTCAATTTCTATATATCCGGTAACTTTTCCTCCACCTACTGAATCCTTGATGGTAAGTTTGCCTGTGGCTTCCTGGACAGAAAACTTTATGTTTTCTCCGTGCAACGTATGTCCCTTTAAATCAATCTCTACCGTTTTGTCAATTCTAATTATACCTGTATCCCTGGAAGAATCCTTTAGTGTAACATCTGCACTTAATTGATAGGTACCTCTATCTAGGGAACCAGCCAAAGTAGCATCTGTAGTAGATATTCCCCATGGCAATGTATCATCTGAAAAATCATACGACCCCTTCCAGGTATGATCACCCGTATCGTTTAAAACAGTCTCACTTTCATAAACACCTCCACATACTGCAGCTGTATCCAAAATATAAGGTTGTCGGGTTGTTCCATCCGGCAGGCAAACCACGAATACATCTTTCGGATCTGTATCCCCTTTTGTCTTCGTCCAGTCTTTTACATAAACTACCGTATTTTCTTCCGATGGAATATTCTTCTTCGCATAAATTTTCATCACTCTTCCCAAATGAAAGTCTGAAGAAATCGTAATCGGTCTTACCGTAGTCTGTCCATAATACACATCATAATTATTTGAAGTCATTTCCACATTTCCCCCAATGGTCAATGTGTCTTTTTCTCCGCAAGGGACCTCTATACATCCTTCACCATTTGTCTCGAAACTTCCACCTGTTATTTTAATAGTAGAATGATTTGATAAAGAACCCGAAACAACTCTTGTATCCTCAACCCTCTTCGAATTCTTATCTGTACTCTTAGCGATGAAGTTTCCACCACTAATATTTAACTTCGATTCATAAACATCAAGCAAATATCCCTGGCCATCGGATTCCAGGCAAAGTTTTCCTCCGGAAATGTTTATGGTTGAATTCATGGCAAAAATCAAATATTGATGATAAGTATGTATCAATTCCGGAGTACAATTTAATTCTCCTGATCTAATATCAATATTAGCTCCCATGGCTTGAACCATAATCGTGTCACTATCATGGTTACAATTTACAACTGCACCATCTACCAATAGATCCCCGCCCAAAAGATTAAACACCCAGTCATTGGAATACTTCTTAGTCAAATTCTCTGTTAGATTTAGTGTTCCTCCATAAAGATAAAAACAGCCTGACCCCCACATGAATGCAGGGCCATTGAGTTGACCATTCTCACCGGAATCAACAATTGTAAAAATACTTGTATTTACAGTATTAAAACAGATAGGGTCAACTGTTAATGTATGACCATTTAAATCTATAACTACATTCTCGTTGATATAAACGTCACTGCGGGAACTATCGCTATTAATAAGACTGGTGGAAAAAGTAGTATCTCCTGCTAATCTGTAATACCCATCAGCCCAATAGTATTCATCTTTTCCCTCTTCTTTTCTCGAGGTGTTTGGAACTTCTAGATTTGATAGATTATAAGTGCCCTGCAATTCCCGCACTTCCAGTCCATCAATCACTTCTGCTTCCTCTGTAACACCACCACACACTGCATCTCCATTTAATACATAAGGAGAGCAAGTTGTCCCATCTGGCAAATATACACTAAGGTAATCTTTTGGTTCTTCTTCGCCTCTGTATTCCACCCAGTCTTTTACAAACACAATCCCATTGTCTTCAGTAGGAATTGCTTTTGTTGTATAACATTTTAGTTTTCTGCCCAAATCAAAATCTGACTCCATATACACCGGAGGCACTGTTTCGTTGTAAAAGTTTAAGTCATACTTTGCAGAAGTCATTTCCACCTTACCATCGAGCGCAAGCTCACTTCCTGTTTCATATGGCACATCTATACATGCATCTCCGTCTGTAATAAATTTTCCTCCAGATATTGCTATCTTCGCCTTATGAATAACTTCTGTTGTAATGATACGATTTCCTTTTATTTTATTCGAATCTGTTCCAGTGTACTTCGAAATAAACGTTCCACCAGTAATTTGAACATCAGAACCAGAAACACTCATTACACATCCAGGCTCCGGTGCTTCCATTTTCATAGTTCCGCCATTGATACGGATTTTAGAAGAATAAGCAAAGATAATCTCCAGGTTATGATTGCACACCTCACCTGCAGGGATGTAATTTACTTCCCCGGATTCCATTCGAAACATGCCACCAAAAAGTTGCATCATAATACTTTCACAATCGTGATAACAATTAATTACAGCTCCATCTACCACTATTTCACCACCGGACATATTAAACATCCAGGTACCATAACTTTTTACAACTGATTTTGTTGCATTAATGGTTCCACCATTCAAATAGTAATTTCCACTGCCCCAAAAATATATTTCACCTGTAACCCTTCCACCTTTCTTGGAATCAGTTATGGTAAAACTACTACCCTTTGATGTCTGGTATTGAATGGCATCAAAAGTCAACGCATGACCATTTAAATCAATTACCACATTTTCATTTGCATAGACTCTTGTAATATCTGTTTTAGAATCGGGTGTCGTTGTTATAACAGTATCCCCAGTCAAACGATAATAGCCATCATTCCAATTGAATTTATCCACTTTATCCTGAGCCTGAGTATTTGGCACCTCTAATTTCGATAAATTATATGCACCATCCAATTCATATACCTGTAACCCATCTATATATTCAGGTTCCTCGGTCAATCCACCGCACACAGCACTTCCATCTAAAACATATGGTTCTTCAATATTTCCACCTTTTACATATACTTCAAATACATCAGATGGATTTTTATCCCCCAGATTTTTTGTCCAATTACTAACAAAAGGAACCACCGTTTCTTCTGTTGGTAATATGGTATTCGTATAAATTTT
>JAIKXK010000315.1 GCA_024684155.1 Lachnospiraceae bacterium
AAGCGCTTCATTTTCTGTAACAAAAAAGGAACCTGGTATTTCTTACCAAGTTCCTCGTTCCAACTATTCTGATTCTACTGTAACAGACCGCGATTTTTAAAAAAAGGACCATTAGGGGCCATTAAGGACCATTTAGGGCCAACTACTTTAGCAATTCTCCGGCAGTCCATTTCTCATATTAGTTTTATTCCACTTTCTGATTTTGCGCAGATTGCGTTAACTCCATCATTTTCTCTGCATATGTAGCCTCATCAATCTCTTTCTCACTATATTGATTCATTAACTCATCAATTTGCGCTTGTAATTCTTCCCTTGTCATTAGTTTTTCCTCCATTGCAACTAGAATCTTATAAATGCTTTTTATTCTCATTTAACTTTAGGAATCACTTTTTTCACTATTCCAATAGTCTTCATGTGATTCATAAATATTCGATGCAGAAATACTATTTTTATGTCCACATTCAGTACACTTCCATATGTAATGATGATCGTCAAAACCATTTTGAATATTTAAATTTGCTCCGCAGCGATCACACCACCAACTAGTATTTGGAAATCTTTCTCCCAACTTAATCCCTCCTTTTCTCTTATTATCTTCACATTTAATAACACTATCTGATAGCCACATATCTTTTTTCGACGATTAGCTTCACTAATTAATCTACACTTGAATATGTTTCTATTTCTTGCTCAAGCGCACACATAGCTTCCTCTGCCTGACTTTTGTTTACTTCGCGATAAGTTTTAACACAATCTGATATTGTTTCTATCCCCTTATTAATCAATGCACCACTAGCCATTGCAAGAAAAATATACGGAATCATATCTATATGACCTGACTTTCTCCCATTACTATATATTTGATTAACAAGTGCTTTTGGTCCTCCTGCCTGACTAGCCGTGTGTGAAAGTTGTGCGTAATCCCATGTCATAAAACAATCCTCCCTTTATCCGTTTTACTTTACGTTTTTTACTCTTACCTCTTGTGTTATCAATCCAAACCACTTCTTACAAAACTATTAATCATAAATTAAAATTTCTACTATCCTTCATAATATCTTATTGCACCAACAATATAATTTATTGCATCACCCCCATCTTTTCTCTCATCATCAGATAAATTTTCATCTGTTGCCCAAAAATATCTGATAGCATCTATAGCATTTAAAAATTCAAATGTTGTCTTTAGACCAAAGTTTTTCATAACGGAATTCTTAATTCTATAAATATATTCTCTTACATCTTCATCCTCATAGTCTTCGCCAATATATTCATGTAATTGAATCATGTCCTCTATTGATTCCGAAAAAAACTCCACACCTTGATACATTCCTATCGCATCTGCAATTATATCTGCTTTCCCAATACCAAAAGTATTCTCAACTTCTTTTCTCACATCATCTATTGCTTTTAAATCTCCATAAAGTATCATAAGAAATCTATTTCCATTAACCCCTATTTCTTTTTCCCCATATTTCTTAAGATTGCGTACAAGTGTATTAGTTTTTTTGTTCCCAATATCATCCTCTTCTATGTCCTTTAGTTTGCCAACCTCCGCAAATATCTTATTTTCTCCCTCTTTATCAATATACTCTTCAAGAAGCTGAACATCTTTATCATGCATAGAGTATCTTAAGTTTTCAGCCAAAATATGAAGATCTCTCATTGCAAAAGAACTAAAATAGCTATATTGATCGGAGACAGCACCTAAGGCTTCCGTAACAGTAATAATATCCTGAGCCTCCACAAGTCTCTTTTGTGCCTCATTTTGTAGCTCTATCAAAACCTTTTTTCTATCGTACTTTTCATCTGAAAAAACATCATTTATACGCTTAGGTTTTGCTCCAAGTTTTGCCATTAGCGCAGCTTGTACTAGTTTTTCCAAATCATCCTTACTATACTGCTTATATCCAGCATCATTCATTGGTCCAATACCTGGAATACCTTTTTTATATTCATAAAGCTGTTTCCAAGTAAGACCCGTAATATCTCTGATTTCCTTTACACTATATGTTTTCATCCAACATCTCCATATCTCAAAATATTTAATAGATAATAATCTGTCCTTGTAATCTCAAATTACAACCATTCCATTCGAATGGTCAAGTACCTTTACAAAAATTATTTAGATTATTCTGCATTATCAATTTCCCTTTAAATAATGTGTCGCCATAAAGTATTGATGAATGAGCTATAACATTGAAATCACCTAATATATACCTATTTCATTCCGCCATTTTTAACTGTTCCTTCAGAGTAGTTCTTTAAGAATACCGGTATCTGAACCTGCATCTCCTCTTTCGCTTTTTGGGACTTCTCAAATATTTCTTTTGTTTTATCTTCAATCTTGACTTCTTTTCGACTTTCTTTTTTTACATTTACCTTTTCTTCCGGCATTCCTGTAGCAATCAAAGTTACCGTGATTTTATCTTCCATACTTTCTTCATCAGAGACTGTTCCCCAAATCATATTTACATTTTCACCGGCAAGTTCTCTAATATAATCTGCAGCTTCGTTCAATGAAGTTAACGTAATATTGCCACTTGTATTAAGCAATATGTTTTCTGCTCCAACAATGTTTGTTTCCAATAGCGGCGAATTTACTGCATCCTTCACTGCATCTAAAATGGAACCATCCTTATCCACTGTACCAATCCCTAAATGGCCAATACCTTTATCAATTAATGTTGTTCTTAAATCATGGAAGTCCAAATTGATTTCGCCTAAGTTATATACAATATTTGTCACTCCCTCTATCGTATATTTCAAAATTGTATCTGCCATAGTAAATGCATCTTTCAAATTAAGCTGACGTTCAACAATGGAAAGGAGTTTATCATTTGGAATCACTAAAAGTGTATCCACATTCTCCTTTAACTGCTCTACACCATTTTGCGCTGCACTCATTCTCGGACGATTTTCAAAAGAAAATGGTAATGTCACAACACCCATAGTAAGGATTCCTTCACTTTTACTGCATCTTGCAATAATCGGTGCAGCTCCCGTCCCGGTTCCGCCTCCCATGCCACAAGTTATTATCACCATGTTATAATCTTGAACAAGTTTTTTTATCTCTTCTTCACTTTCTTTAGCAGCAGCTTCTCCTAAAGTCGGATCTGCACCTGCTCCATATCCATGTAAAAGTTTTTCACCAATTTGAATCTTTATTTCAGCCTGACTTCGGTATAACACAGCAGCATCAGTATTTACGACAGCAAAAGTAACCCCTTTTAATTTTGCATCAATCATTCTATTAACAGCATTGTTTCCTCCTCCACCTACTCCAATCACAAGAATCTTCGGTCCATAAGTTAATTCCTGTTCCATTAGTTCAATCATAACAATCCTCCTCTAGAAATTTGCATTTTTGCGATATGTTTTTGTTGCATTTCTGCAACTTTCTATTGTATATTAGCTTTAATGCAACTTTTTGTCAACGTAGAGTTGCATTTTTGCACTTTGATGTTATAATATTTAAAGAACTAATACACTATTTCGATAGGATGACATTATGACAATTGGTGAGAGAATTAAGAAAATAAGAAAAGAAAAAAATATTTCCGTTGAATCGATAGCAAAATCACTTGGTGTATCAAAAACTACCGTATATCGGTACGAAGACTCCACAATTGAAAAAATACCTTTGCAAATTTTTGATAAACTATGTGATATCTTGGGTGTAACTTCAGCTGAACTTATGGGAAACACACCAGACCCAGAGAAACATTCACCGCTTCCAACAAAATTCGACAATGCGCAGGACGCTATG
>JAIKXK010000325.1 GCA_024684155.1 Lachnospiraceae bacterium
AATGCCATTACTATTTCTGATTATACTCCTTTAATTCCAATAACAATTTCAGTTACATATAGTGATGGTACGACTGGAAGTTATGACTATTACATAACGCACACAGGCATTTAGAATACAGAATTACTAATGTCAATCGGGCATAACAGCCAATTATAAAAAATATTTGTTGATTATTTTTGGCTGTTATGATATATTTAAAATTTTATAATTTGCCGATATAATAAGATGGAAGATAAATATAATAGAGTATTTGTGTAATCTCTATTAAGTGATAAATAAGTACCTTGAAAATTGAAAAAAGGAGAAAAGATATGTCTAAAGTAATTACTGAATTGCAGATACCAGTAATATCTGCTGCTGACCTTTATAGCATTGAAAAAGTTACTACTGAATTAGATGATAAAGGAAAGCGAATTGACAAACCAATCGTTAAAATGTCCGATGCGATTTCGTTTAAGTCTAAAGAAAAACCAGATAAATGGAATTTGTTTAGATTTAAAATGAAATTAGAAAAAAGCATGGTTCAAGAAGAACTAGTAAAACAATTGCGAAATGAGAATAAAACAGATGATGAAACATTGGTTAATTATAGAAACCAATGGTATTCAAATCGAATTGTTTATGTAAAGTTTAATGTTGGTGTTAGATACATTCAGAAGAAAACATATGTTGATGAAGATGGTAAGGAAATGTTTTGCAATAATGGAAATCCTAAATCCGAATGGATCTACTACTCTACTGATGTTCGACATACAGAAATGACAGATGAACTTAGATATAAGTCGGTAAAATCTATTAAAGAAATACAAGAGGAATTGTATTCAAATGGCTTTTATATAGATGGTATACATTATGTTCGTTGGATTCGTTCCGCAGGTATGGTTAAGAATGGTAAATGCTATTTTATAGATGAGCGATTCTTGAAACAAATGAATGAATTTACGGATTGTGGAATAAATCCGTATGAACACGAATTACAGATTACACCATTTGAAGCATATAGAGCTTTGCCGTTGTCTGGATGTATAGGAAAAGTAAGAATACTGCCAAACAATATACTTCTTATTCCAGACCAAGAAAGCAAGTTTTCTGCTTCTGTTGCTATAACCAAAATGAATCCTGAGAATAAGGATCATATGCTTTATACAGAAGATGAAAATGCAGAGATAAAGAATTGTATTTGGGATGGTGAAGCATTAGCGGATATATCACTATTTCAGTCAGCACAGTTAGATGATGATAAAGATATTAGTGATAAAGGGATGATGCTTTTACGGAATAAAATGTTTAAGTCCTGTGCATTTAACACAAACCTTCAGATGTGGTTTAAGGATAATGGCATCGACTCTGTAGAAAAGCTAAAGGAGCGAAATCCATTAGCACAAACATCTGCCAAGAAAATTGAAGATATAAAGATTGTTATTACTCCAACTTCTGTAAAGTATTGTAAGTTTGGAAATAATGATACTTGGTTTGAAGATTGGAAAAAAGAAATCTGTAATGACTTCGGTATCGTTAAATACGATAAAGCTCCGAAACATAACCGAGGTAAATGGGTTTTAACAAACTACCAATTGCTTAATACGATTAACCTTGATGTGAACGAGGTAGAAGCGGTTTCAAAAGATACACTGGATTTGGTTGAAGAGATGTGTGTAAACCCGGCTAAGGTTAAGGAATTCTGTCAGTGGTATGTTAAAGCGCATGACATTAATGAAGAAGATGTATACGATACTGCGTTTAATACAAATGTACAGGCATTATTAAGCCTAATGCATTTAATTCCAAACTTTGAAATAACAGAAGCATATATGAGAATTGCTAAGATTGTTGTTGAAGAGATAAGAAAGAATATAAAGTGTGGAAGATTATATGTAAATGGAACATATGCTACACTGCTAGGAAATCCCTTGGAGTATTTAAAGGCTTGTATAGGGGATTTTAATGCTAACACTGACAGTGCAATAGTTGGTGTGGAGAAAATAATCTCATCTAAGTTTGATGAAGGTGAACGTGTTGTCATGGCGAGAAATCCTCACATAACGATGGGGTCGGTTTACTTACCAGAAGTTGTTGTTAATAACGAAATATCCAAGTATTTTAATCTTACAAATGAAATTGTAGTGATTAACTCTATTGGCGAAAATACATTACAACGACTTGGTGGTGCAGATTTTGATTCAGACAGTGCTTTACTTACAAATAATGCAACTCTTGTTAATGCAGCGTTAAAAGATTATGGAAAATATAGAATTCCTACATCTGATATTAATTCGATAACGATGAAAAGTAAGTATTCGGAAACAGAACTTGCAAATGCAGATTATAAAACTGCTAAAAATCTTATTGGTGAAGTTGTTAATTTGTCGCAAATATTGAATAGTCTCCTATGGAGCGATAAATATAAAGACAATGAGCAATTGTATAAAGACATATGTACCTTGTCGGCTCTTTCAGGAGAAGAAATAGACAAGGCAAAGAAGGATTTTGGTAAACTAGATCCGGAAAAAGAAATTAGCGTTATTAGAAAACGTTATGAAAATGAAATAAAACGTCCTTATTTCTTTAAAAATCTTGATAAAAGAGATAATCGAAATAAGAGGGATGAAGATGATTATGAAAATAGCGATGAAATGCTATGTACAATGGATAAAGTATCAAAGATTATAGAGCATAAATCTCTTACAATTAAGAATACAGATACTACAATCCGAAGAGTGATGAAACGAAAAGGAGAATCAAATAAACCTATATATAAATCTATTACAGATAAAAAGGTTGTAGATTTCGGGAAAAAGAGAAAACTTGATGAAAAGCAAATGGCTCAGGTGAATGAGTATATTAGAAAAGTCAAGGAATATATTGGTAGGTGCTATGACTTTTCTGAAGCAACTAATAAAGAAGAAACTAAAAATAAGGTAAAGATTAATAATGCCAGATTTTTCAGAGAAGTATCTGAAATAGAAGGTATACAAAGAATAGGTGTAGATGCTACACGTTCTATTATTACTAGATTAGAAAAAGATTATATGGAATCTAAAGTATTCCCGCTTGCATTGTATGGGCTAATGAGAATACCTAAAGTGCAGAGAATAATTTCTAAACAAGTGTAGAATAATTCACAAAGAATTGGAAAGTGTAGAAAAGTGTACCAACAAGCATTTTTGAATCTTCAATTTTTGAGAACTGGATTCAAAAATCAAAGGTGCGAAAATGGGGACTTAGAGAGAAAAGAATAAAATAATACACAGGCGTAGAATAGTGTACCAGATGTCAATTTTAAATGTTTAATTTTTGGGGCTATTTCTCAAAAATTAAACATTGCGAAATTGGAACTATGAGAAGAGGTAATATTATAATCTTGAAATGTACCTTTAAATTGAAAAAATGAGAATATATCTCAAAAAATAATACTTTTATTTTGGGGTAGTGAAGATAGTAAAAGTTATCATAGACATTATTTTTATTCTCCTAAAAACGTAAGGGATACCGATTTTGGTATCCCTTATTTGTTGCTAATTATGAATGTGTTTAGGGCTTCTAATATACGAAACAATTATGGGGCGTATATGAAGAACTGAGAAAGGAATATATATGTTAGAAAGTTTAAATCTAAACGAAGAACAAATGGCTGCTATTGAAAAGATTATTCAATCAGAAACAGATAAGGTTCGTACCAAATATTCTACGGAACTTAGAACTGTTCAAGAAGAGTTGAATAAGTTTAAGCCAAAAGAAAAATCAGAAGATGAGAAAGCTTTAGAAGAGCGAATCAAGGCTCTGGAAGATAGAGAAAAGGCAATTACTGCTAAGGAAAAGGCACAAGCATTATCTGCTCAGTTAAAGGAAAAAGGATTACCTGATATTAGTCAGTATCTTTCTGCTGATGTGGATGTTGAAAGTCTTTCTCAAGTTGTTAATTCCTTTATGGTAAACAATTCGTTTAAACCAGATGGACATGGAGCGAATGAAGGTATCAGTAAAAATGATTTTGCTGGAATGAACTATATGGAAAGAATGAAACTCTATAATGAATCGCCTGATTTGTATAAATCTCTTTCTCAATAATTCTGATAGAAAGGTAATGATATGGAAATAGGTGTTATCTCAGAATTGTTATCTACTGTAGGATTCCCTATCTTCTGTGTTGTTTGTCTAGGATATTTCATTTATACGAGTTATCAAGCAATTACGAAGAATAATATTATGCGTGAAGAAAAGTTATATGAAATGCTTGGGGAAACAAGAACACAATTGACACAAGCACAGAATACGAATGCGGAATTCGTAAAGGTATTGGAAAACTATCGAACAGATTTAGAAGATATTAAATCTGATGTTTCGGATATAAAAGAAAGGATTAAATAATTATGGCAAATACATATACAACCGTTAATGGTCTTAATCAGAATGTTATTGTTCCTGAATTATTCGGAGATCTTGTAAGATCGAAGATCGCTGGATCAGTTAAAGTCGCACCACTTGCAGATAATCTTGGAGTATTATCTGGTGAAGTTGGCGAGACAGTAAATTTCCCTAAATGGGCTTATATTGGTGATGCTTCAGACATTGCTCCGGGTACTGCTATGACTACTACTCAGATGAGACAAACAATGTCTCCGGCAACGATTAAGATGGTCGCTGCTCCGGGTATTGAAGTATACGATTATGAGTCGCTGACTGCACTTGGCCGTGCTATTGATGAAGGTGCTTCTCAGCAAGGTGTTGCTATTGCACGTAAACTGGATGCTGATTTGATTGCTGATGCACTTACAACTCCATTTAAGAAACAGTTGGCTACAGTAAATACTATTACTAATGATGAACTGTTATCTGCTATGGAATTATATGGTGATGATAGAGATACTCAGGAATTTGCTGCAATTGTATGTCACTCTTCATTTGCAACTTCCTTCTTTAAGATGGATCAGTTTGTAAAGAACGACTATACACATGTAGATGGTGCTAACGGAACAATTACTAATGGTGAAATTGGTCGTTGGATGGGTATTCCTGTAGTATTGTCTGATCGTTTATATGATTCTGCAAACCAGGAAGGTATTCTTCTTATCGTTAAGAAGGGTTCTCTTGCCTATATGCCTAAGGAAAATCCGTTTGCAGAGACAGAGCGTGTGGCTTCTAAGAGACTTACAAATGTATATTGCTCTCAGGTATATGCTACAAAGCTTGTAAAGGATGATGGTATTGTTCGTTGCCAAACAGTTGTTGGTGCGTAAAAAAGTTAAAGAATAAGAAAAAATAAAATTGTTATCTACTTTAAACATATTTTTTATAAAGAAGGGGTGACTGCTTATTCTTAGCAGTTGCCCTTTTTTTGCATTTTTGTGAGGTGGTTATTTGTGTTTGGTACGTTTTTAGGTGTAGCACTTAAGGGAATGGGTAGTGCCTTTAGTAACAATTCACGTATTAGATCAGGAAGAAATCCTGGGCGTGGATTTATAGAAGCAAATAAATTTAACAAAGCCAGAGGTGGTCAGGCAGGTGGCTATGGAGCTTGGACATTTGGAAATATTATTAATGCACATTCTTCGGCTGATGACATAGTAGAAGAATTTGGACTTAATTTAGAACAAAATGCCTATGGCTGTACAGCATATGAAGAAGCTTATGGATTCTTGTATGACAGTGAGTTCTATCCTGCTTATATGGATGAGGTTGAGGCAATGCTTGAAATCATAGAAATATGCGAAGAACAATTGCACCAATTACAGGGTGAATTAGAACAAGCGGAAGACCATTTGGGAGAATTACAAGACGAATTAGAAGACTTAGAAGATGATTTAGAAATGTGTGATGACCCAGAAGATGCCGAAGAAATCCTAGATGAAATGCATGAAGTTCAAGAAGAGATTATGGAAACAGAAGCTCTAATTGAAGAACTAGAAATGGAATTAACTGAGATAGAAATAGAAATTGAAGATTGGTATTCGGAAATAGAACTATTAGATCCTGAAGAATTTGTAGATGAAACAGAAGTTGAAAATTTAGCATTTGAATATGCTTGTGAGTTTGCGCAGAACTGGATAGATGGAAACGTATGGATTCCAGAAGATATTTGTGACTGGGCCTATAATGTCGTGTCTGATCATAACTGTTAGAAAGGAAGTTAAATATGTTGTCAGGAGATTTATTAAAAAGGTTACGTTTATCTCGTGGTATTACACAACAAGAAATTGCTGATGCAATTGGGAAATCAAAAAAATGGGTAGGTGAAATAGAAAATTTTAGAGTTGTTCCTACTCAAGAAGTACACGATGCATGGATTAAAGCAGTGTATGATTTGCCAGATAGAAGTAGTGAATATCGTGGGTTAGCGTCAAGGCAAAGACCAAAGAGA
>JAIKXK010000371.1 GCA_024684155.1 Lachnospiraceae bacterium
TCGTTTCTTTTTCCATCCTACTTATACTCCCTAAATTTACAGAATTTAAATACTGACACGCGTTTCGTGCTTCCATCCTTCATTTGTTTGACTGTTGCTTCACGTAGGGAACACGCTGCCAAACAAATAATATTGTTTCTCTTTAATCTCTGTATTACTGCGTAACAAAGAGTAAATTCTCCCTGACACATAACTGCTTTTGGAGAAAAAGATAAAATCTGTTCTACGCATTGATCAGCTAGCGCGTTAATCTCTTCTTCCGTAGCTTCTGCAGCTACATTTGGGAATGGTACATCTCGTATTTCACCATAATCCTCTGCAGCTTTTATCTGTTCTTTTGACCAATCCTTTGACCCATGATTTGAAAAATTAATAAACATCACAACTTCTCCTCATACGCTCTTACCCGAGCCACCTGTTCTGTCATTACAGGAAGGACCACAAAGACTTCTTCTCCTGCTTCATTTTTGAATCGGCAGTCCTGTGGGACTGTAATATTTGGGTGCTTTAGGCAGTAAGTTTTTAGTGTTTCTTCTAAATTTTCTTTATCCTTTTGTTCTTTTTCACTATCGACAGAATCTACGCTTACCTTTTGTACCCCAGAGGTATCAAAGATAAGTTCTTTAATATCATCTAACTGCGAAAAAGTAAAAGACAATGCGACCGAAATGTCGTTGTTTTCCAGCATTCCCTTTGCCAATTCATCAATTGTTTCCTTTTCTTTCAGTTCATACACCAAAAATGATGAATCGCCGATTGTTTTCCACTTTAATTCACCCATTACTCTCCTAAGACCTCCACTTTATAAAATGATAATGTTCTCCATCCTCCTGAAACCTTTACAAATCCTGTGGTACTAGGACTCATATCTCTTATATCTTCAAACATAGGAGAAATCACTTCTTCACCACTTGTATTTACAAATCCCCAAAATTCATCTGTCATTACGCCAGCATATCCTGAGCAACTTGATCTGGCATCCTCGTATTTTTGTTCAACTACTAGAGTTCCGTCCTTATCCATAAGTCCCCAGTCGTTTCCAGTACAAACTGCTGCCAATCCATCAATATCCTGGAAAGGTTTTGCATCTGAGATTTCAAACTTTGTATCTATAATCTGCCCTTCGGAAGTCACCATATGATAAACGCCATCATATTTTACAAATACTCTATCGTTGTAAAGACTCATTCCATACATATCTACGGCCACATCTTCAAATCTCTCCGGAAGGGCACTATCCTTATCTGTCCATTCATATGGATTTCCTTCAGAATCTGCTAAATAGTAACCATCTGCATCTTGAAGCACTTGTACACCACTCCAAACATAGCTATTGGCATCAGCCTCCGTCGTTTTTTCAACTCTGACTCCATCTACATCAACATAGTACCAATTTCCATCTTCGGCCTGAACCGAAGCCTGTTCGGACTGGAAAGCTCCGGCAGACTGATAGATTAACTCGATTGCCTCATTTCCTGCGTAATCCACATATCCCCAGTGTTCTCCATCGCTAACTGCACAATAACCACCTCGAAACTCACCAACGTCTTCATACATGTTGTCTCCTAGATAGAAATCGTATGCAACAGACTCTTCTAAAGCCTGGATTTCTTCGTCAATAACTCCGGCACGTTCCGCTTTTTTATAAAGTAGGTAAAACTCTTCTATCTTGTTTTCATTGATATACTCTTCGAACAAAAACTTATAATAGCTTCCCTCACTTGCATCAGCCGCACGCTTCTCTTCAATATAATTAATCGCTTCTGTACTTCGGTCATTTTCTAATAAAACATTTGCACGTTCAATATTAATCTTTGCTGAATTCTCAATTTGAAGTGCCTCATCATAAAGTTCTAAACCCTTATCAATTAACCCATCTTCTACGCAGGATCTTGCCTTTGATAAAGCCTGTTCATATTTTGTAGCGCTTTGATTATTCCTATCATAAGTAGAAACTATACCTATAATTAGACAAAAGATTAGTGCCGCCGGATATAGTATTCGAATATTATTTGTATTTTCACTCTTTGCTATCTTACTTTTTACTTTTAAATTTTCGTCTAATTCTTGAACTTTTTCTTTTTTCTTAAATAATTTCATCTTACGCTCCTACCAGAAACATTGATATATACGTACCTATTAATACTGCAGGTGCAAAGGGTAACTGATCCTTTCTTCCCTTCTTTCTTACAATTAGAAGAATGACTGCAATTATAAAAATAACAATACACGAAAGCAATATTGATTCCATAAACCCATCACTTCCTTCCAGCAATGCCATTAATGTCAAAAGCTTAATATCTCCCATTCCGATACCACCCTTTGACACAAATCGAACAAAAACTAAAAGGATTAGAATAATTCCAGCATAACTACACTCACGAATTAAACTCTCTCTAAAAATTGCTTTATCAGTTATTGCTTCTGCCACTGTTAGAATTACCCATCCTAACAATCCTATTAACAGCACTTTGTTTGAAATCTTGTGTTCCCTAAAATCTGTATAGGCTACTGCCCATAAAACAGCAAGTAACAACAGTCTTTTTAACGTAAATATAATCGCATTTTCCTCGTACAGGCTACCGAATGCTACAGCAATTCCAATCTGTGCCAAAACCATAACGATGGAGAAAAAAAGTAGCCTCTTATTTTTTTCATTTTCTTTTCTTGTACAAAAAATAGCAAAAATGGCT
>JAIKXK010000387.1 GCA_024684155.1 Lachnospiraceae bacterium
GGATCGTCTTCCTGGATCTCATAAATACCCATATGCATTACAATCATATATGAGGTTTCTGTTTCTACGAACTTCATGTTATTTAAAAGCTTTGAAATCTTTCTTGCATGGAACTTTTCTCTTTCCAATAAGATACCAAACTTATCACCAATCAAACGACCATAAATAGCATCCAAAGAATCTAAAGACTCTAACTGCTTTGCAACCCGGATCAAAAGTTCATCTCCGCTCTTTCTTCCAAGAATATCATTTACACCTTTAAAATCTCTGATATCCAAAGCCAATAAATAGTAACGCTTCTCTGGATTTTCTCTGATTCTCTTTTCAATAATATCAAATAAACCTGCTCTGTTATAAACTCCTGTCAAAGAATCATGGAACGCCATATAACGTTCTTTTTTATGAAGTTCCACTTCCTTAGAAAAGTTTGTAATCTGATAACAGACACCAATATCATGAGTTCCCTTTATCAGTGTTTTTGAAGTAATTTTAAGAGAAATCTTTTTCCCATTAATCATTCGAACAAAGGTATCCTCTAAAAATACATCATTGGTCTTATAGCGATTTCCCTCCTGAAGCCAATTCAATAGTTCTTCTTCGCATTTATCATAATCGTTATGTTCTACTCGTAATAAGTCCCTGGCATTTTGATTTGCATAGACGCAATCTCCATCCATATCAAAAAGCACCACACCATCATCCATCTCTCGTATAATGGCAGACAGCATATTATTAATAATAAAGATTGGTTTTCGTTTAATGGAGAAATAATAGATTAAAAATCCACCTGCAGCATATCCGATAATGGAATAATCCACTACAGAATCGGTAATAAGATAAACAAGATTTACCCCTACAATGATTAATAAACTTAGGGCAATCAGAATATAAGTGCCCCAATATACACTAGCCGTATTTACCAGTTTTCGAATAATGGCCAAAAGTCCTATCATAAAGAGGATGTAACACAAGAACAAATGGCCCTGATAAGGTTTAAACAAAACCATGTTGTAATAGGTTTGTCCATTAATTTCAATGCTTTCTACCTTTGTTAAATATTCCAGGAAAATGTTTGCAATAATACAAACAGTATCCACTAACACAAAGATACGAATCACATAATCCCACCAGGCACCTTTTAATTCCTGATGGGTATATTCATAACAAAACACCAACACAAAATAAAGTGTCCAGTCAATACTCATAAAATAAAGGTTATTAAAGACACGATAAGTCCAGTAGTTTGGTACTGCAACCATCATAATTTGTGCAAACACGATAACGGCAGAGGAAACCATTAAACGCTCTACTGCTTTCCCTATTTTCTTATTACTTTTTCTAGCTGCATTGGCGCACATAATTAATACAATTACTACACCTGCAAATATCACTGGATAGTATATTCTCATATTAAAACTATCCCTCCCACATTTCTTTAAGTATTCTTATTATGCTTCATGTCAAATTTATTTGCATACATCAGAGCATCTGCTCGACGCACCATATCGTAAATATTTTTATCGTAGTCTGACTCATACATAGCATAGCCAAAGGCTACCTTCATATCAATTTCAGGATATGACGTATTCTCAATTTCTAACTTTTTCACAATTATTTCAGATAATCGCTCTAATTGTTCTTCCCTGGCATTTGGCACAAGGACTAAAAACTCATCTCCACCCATACGATAGGGAACTCCTATCCCCTGAAATGTAGATTCTAAAATCTTTGCCATTGTTTTAATGTAAACATCTCCCATCTCGTGTCCAAGGGTGTCATTACACTTTTTCAAATCATTTAAATCCAGGGCAATTACAGCCATGTGCTCTAATTCATAATTATTATATTCGATAAAGTGATTATATGCCATTCTATTTTGTATTCCCGTCAAAGGATCCTGATAGGCTAATCGTGCGTACTCTTTTGCCTTTGCACCTTCAATCATAAGATGCTTTGCCTTAGTTGCAGAAAAATATCCCATAGAAAAAATATAAATCACAAAACAGCTAATACCAAAAACCATATGATGACTTTTTCCACTTGTTATGTAGTAAGCAGCAATATCTAACACTGACCCACTCATACAAATCAAAGAAAACACCACATTAAATTTTAGATTCTTATTAATTCCTACGGCAAAGTACTCCCGAATAATTTCATAAATAAATACTAATACTGTAAGAAATATCACTCCATGGGTGATAATTAAGCTCTGTCTAAATTCATATATTCCCGTAATCTGTAAAATTAATACTACTATTGTAGCAAAAACCTGAATTATCTGTAATGCGTTCCAGGCTTTTTTATCCTCTCTTTCAAAAAGATATTTTGCATACCCGATAAAGGCAAAGGGCGCTAAGCTTAAGCAAAAGAAAGGAATTTCAAAAAGAGTTGGGCAATTTGGTATTAACACAGATAAGGCCCGGGAATCTGTCAATTTCCAGAATCCTACACAAATGGCAAAGATTCCCAGCATGATAATATTTTTTTCTAACTCTTCGTTCTTCCAATTTATAAAACAATAAACTAAAAAGGCGATTCCTATTAATATAGCTACCAGACTTAAAATAATGGATGGCATATCCTGCATAACATAATAGCGGTTAATAATATCTGCCTCTCCAAACAACACCTCTTCCGGTTCCGTAGCAATACCCTCGTAATCAGGTATCAACCGGATGG
This sequence comes from Lachnospiraceae bacterium, assembly GCA_024684155.1. Lineage (GTDB taxonomy): Bacteria > Bacillota > Clostridia > Lachnospirales > Lachnospiraceae > JAILEN01. Next base: position 2,683 of record JAIKXK010000387.1, read on the forward strand.
TAACATATTTTCCAGAGTCCTCTCCTTCAAAGGTAACATGGTTCCATGAATGAGTTGAGGTCCAGATCATATATCCTTTTTTTGGACCAAACATGGTATATAAATCCTTTCCTTCAAAGGAAACCACTACATTGTTATAAGAAGAATAAAAAACCAGGGTACGATAATTTCCTGATATTTCAGGAAGTTCATAGGTATACTCCATGGCATAGCCAAGACGGCATCGATTATCTGCCACCTTTTCTTCTTTTATATAATGTAGTTCCTGAAAGTTTTCCGGGGCTTCCGCCTTATCAATGGAACGTCGGAATGTACAAAATAAAAAAACTAAAAATATGACACATGCCAACAATATAATTCGATAAGCGGTATATATAATATATTCTGTTTTATTCTCTGGCCATCTGTTCTTTGTTTTCATATACTCACCTTAATTTTTGAATTTATACTAATGTTGATTTTCATTTTAGCATAAGTGTAAAAACAAAAAAAGAAGAGAACCCTCTCGTAAGTTCTCTTCTCCATAAGTTAAATTAATCTACCCAAGAATGAATTCCTATGCTGACAAAATTACACATCTTATCCAAAAATACTTCTCTTGGCATTGGGCTATCGCTAATTACCCATAATACAAAAGCATCAATTACTGCACCGGCAACTGCTGTCTGTAAAAGTTCACATTCTGATACCTTCTCTATTGGACATTCTTCCTTAATTAAGGTAATCATAGCTTCCTTTGCCTGGCGAATTAAATTGGACTGATTTTCCTTTTTCAAAAGAATCTTCATCGCCTCTTTATGAGGTTCAATCTTTGATAAAAGACTCTCTAAAGGTCCTCTTGGGTTATCCATAAAGTTAAGATTCTCAGGATTTTTAAAAGTCTTTCGCCATTTTTCGATTAACATTTCTTCTACGGCATTGTGTAAATCACTAATATCTCTATAATGAGCGTAAAAAGTACCTCTTGATAAATCTGCTTTATCAAGTACTTCATTTACGGTAATTTTAGTGTCTCCTTTTTCAAATAACAGTTCTAAATATGCCTCGCGTAAACGTTCCTTTGAGCGAATAACATCTCTTCTTTCCATACTATTCTCCTAAATTGCATATGTGTGTCCATTACCACTTTCTTGTAATAGACATATTTACATTCATTTTTACCATATTATTGCGTAAATTAAAAGTGATTTTCATTAATTCCCTATTATTTTTTTATAAAAAAGGGTAAAATAAAGAAAACCTGGTTATTGTTTCTTATGTTAATGGGGGAGAAAAGATGAGAACACAATTTTCTGTAAAAGTCACTGCACTGACTTTCTCTATTCTATTTTTACTGGTAACATTATTTTCATCTAGTACAATTCCTGTTGTAAACGCAGATTCGTCCAGAGATTTATCTGGTTTGGATGTAGGACAGACTGCCATACTTTATGATTCAAGCATTGGCATGCCTACCTCAGAAGCAAATACTATCGCCCAAACAAATGATGGCTTTATATGGATTGGAAGCTATAGTGGTCTGGTTCGCTATGATGGCAATAATTTCTATCGATACGACTCCACCACAGGCATTACTTCAGTTGTATCCATGTTTGTGGATTCCATGAATCGACTATGGATTGGAACAAACGATAATGGCCTGGCCCTATTTCAAAATGGAACATTCACCTTTCTTCACGAAGATGATGGACTGCCCTCCTCTTCTATTCGCGCCATCTGCGAAACTGAAGATGGAAACATTGTAGTAGGAACCACCTTAGGCCTTTGTTACGTAGACAGTGAATTCAGTGTCCATTCCTTCGACCATGAATATCTTGGCTCTGAATATATTTACTCTCTGGTAAAGGGAGCTGATGGCATTGTTTATGGTCTCACCTATGATGGAGATATTTTTCGAATTCAAAAGGAAGAAATTACAGACTTATACTACAGCAGTGATTTAAACTTTAACGGATATATTTATAGTATTTGTCCTGATCCAGATCATAGCGGTTATGTATATCTTGGTACAAGTAATTCCGACATTATTTATGGTGATATGTCAAAGGGACTTTCCGAAGTAACCACCTATGTGGCTACTGACCAAATCAGCATGAACACTCTTCACCTTTTAGGCAAAGAACTATGGATTGGATCCAGTGATGGCATTGGATATATTAATGTAAAAACCGGAGCCTATACCAAGTTAAACCAATCCAAAATGAATTCTTCTGTAGAAGATATTATGGAAGATTACGAAGGCAATCTTTGGTTTGCTTCCTCCAGAGAAGGTGTTTTAAAAGTTACTACCAGTATTTTTACCGATATCAATCGTATCAATGGTTTAGAAGATACTGTTACTAATACCACTTGTCTGTTTAATAAAAACCTGTACGTAGGTACTGACAATGGGCTTTTAGTTATGGATCAAAATTACAATATCCTTGATACAGAACTCTCAAATTTATTAAAGGGTTCCCGCATTCGTTCCATTAAATCAGATTCTAACAACAACCTATGGATTTGTACCTATAGTAATTACGGTCTTATCTGCCTTCACTCCGATGAGACCTATGATTTTTATAATACCTCCACTGGATTGCTTTCAGATAAAATCAGAACCGTAACTGAACTTCACGATGGCACCATGTGCATTGCATTGGTAGGCGGCGTTCATTTTATGAAAGATGGACAAATTACTTCCACCTTTACCAGCGAGGATGGGATTTCCGCAATGGATTCCTTAACCGTATGTGAAAACCCAACCTCCAAAGAATTATATTTGGGTACCGATGGAGATGGATTATATATCCTTCCAGAAAGTGGAGATGCTTCTAAAGTTCTTCAGCTAGGACTTGAGGATGGATTAACCTCTGAAGTAATCCTTCGAGTAAAATACGACTCCTTTAGAGATATCTACTGGATTATTACTTCAAACTCCATTGCCTATATGAAGGACCATGAAATTACTACAGTTACCAATTTTCCATATGCTAACAACTTTGATATCTTCTTTGATACAAACAATAACATTTGGGTACTTTCTTCCAATGGTATTTATGTAGTAGATGCAGATGAGCTTATGGCAAATGGAGAGGATATTATCTATACCCTTTATAATTCAGATTCAGGACTGCCTCATGTAACTACTGCAAATTCAAGAAGCTATTTAGATGATGATGGAACCTTATACATTGCAGGCACTACTGGTATTTCAAAGGTAAATATTTATGAGGAAATCAAAGTGGAAGACGCCCACTTAATTATTCCTTTTATAGATGTGGATGATGAGACCTATTACATCGATAGTTCAAATAGCATTACCATTCCTTCGACTGCCAAGCGTGTTACCATTTACAGTTATGCTCTATCCTATACCTTAAACAATCCAGAATTAGAGTATTACTTAGAAGGTTTTGACGAAGAAGTCTTTTCCACCACCAAACGTGATTTAACAGAAGTTACTTATACAAACCTTGATGGTGGGACCTACTACTTCCACTTAAGTACAGTGGCTTCTGAAGCAGATGATATTCAACAAGTAACGGTAAAGATTAAAAAAGAAAAAGCCATTTGGGAACATACCTGGTTTAATATTTTAATTATCCTTGTCATTATTGTCGCTATCGTTTCTCTCTTCTACCTGTACTTCCGTAGAAAGAATAAGATTTTAGAGAAAAAGCACAAAGAAAACAGAATCTTAATCAAGCAGATTACAAGAGCATTTGCAAAGACCATCGATATGAAAGACCGCTATACAAATGGTCACTCCTTTAGAGTTGCAAACTATACAAAGATGCTTGCTCAAAAGCTTGGTTATAGTGATGATCAGGCTGAGGATATGTACAACATTGCCTTGTTACACGATATTGGAAAGCTTGCAATTCCTGATTCTATCCTAAATAAACCAGAAAGACTAAATGATGAAGAATATGAAATTATGAAATCCCACGCTGCCAAAGGAGAAGAAGTTCTAAAAGAAATTACCATAGCACCGGAACTTGCCATAGGAGCTGGTTATCATCATGAACGTCTCGACGGAAAAGGTTATCCTCATGGTTATACCAAAGAAGAAATTCCTATGATGGCGCAAATCATAGCTGTTGCCGATACCTTTGATGCTATGTATTCTACCAGACCTTATAGAAAGAAACTTCCAATTCAAACAGTTTTAGATGAAATGAAAAGAGTTGCCGGTACACAAATCAATGCAGAGGTTGTAGAGAAACTAGTAGAACTGGCTGACGAAGGAAAAATTAAATAACACATAAAAACAGGACTTTGGAATATCCAAAGTCCTGCTTTGCTTTTATCTTTTTATTACTGGTAACTTGCTACATTGGAAGAATCAACTTTTTCGAAGTCTACCCAGATGTACTTTCCATCCTCACTAGCGCCTTCAATATCCAAAACACTATTTCCGCTTCCCATAGCCTTAATTGCTTCTACTGCCTTTTGTGCCTGACCTTCTGCAGACTGCAAAACAGTAAACTGCATTCCACCATTTGCAATGGATTCGCATCCATCGGTTGTAGCATCTACTCCACACACCGGAATATCCTTTGTGGAAATACCATTATCTTCCATATACTCCACAACACCAAGAGCCATGGAATCGTTATTGGAAATAACAGCATCGTATTTTGCTCCAACTGCAGTTGCAACACTCATATAGTCATAAGCTGTTTCTGTAGACCAGTCAGCATAATCTGAAAATGTTACATTAGCCTCTACACTGTTATCTTTAAAGTAGTTTAATACTGCCTTTGTACGGCCTTCTGTAGCAGAATGTCCTTTTTCTCCCTTTATAATAATTAAGTTAAGAGAAGAAGGTTTTCCCAAGGTTTCCCATACATATTCTGCTTCAAACGTTCCCGCATCTTCTTCTGGAGAACCTACATAAACGTATTCAGAATCCTTTAACAAATCTGAATCTGGTTCATTATTTACAAATACAATCGGCATATCTCCTGCTGCCACTTCCATTTGGAGGGCTGTGTTTACATCTGCCAATCTGCAAATACATCCGGAATAGCCGTTATTTGCAGCCTCTTCTATAATCGCCTTCTGCTGATCTACACTGTTACCACTTTCCTGATAATCAAGAGTAATTCCCGCTTCGGAAGCAGCTGCTGTAATTGCTTCAGCCAGACTTGCACGGAAGGTATCTTCCGTATCCGTATTTACAAACAAATACTTTCCACTGCCTGAAGATGATCCGCTCTTAGAAGATGAACCACATGCACTAAAACATCCTAGCACTAAAATACCAATTAATATCGTCGCAATCATACGACCTTTATGATTAAATCTCATCCTGCCACCTCCTAAATCTTAAACTGAGAAACATGATCTGCCAAAGTCTGAGAGGTATCTGCTAACTCATGGGAGTTATCAGCCACATCCTGTGAACTTTGTGTAATGTTATTGGCATGTTCCACCATATCTCTGGAGGTTTCTAGAATCTCATCTGTAGAAGCTGCCTGCTCCTCTGAAATTGCAGCTACATTTGTTGCAACATCACTTACAGTTGAGATATTGTCTACGACTGCATTTAAGCGCTCGTTTGACAATTCAATATTTTGATAAATCTGATCAAAGGTTGCAATGGCCTGGTGAATTAACTCAGAGTTTTCTTCTATACTCTTTGCTGATTCATTGGCCTGATTAATAACATCTGCTATAAGTTTTCGAATCTCTTGAATCAGGTTTGCAATATCCTGTGCAGACTGAGAAGAGTTATTTGCAAGGTTACCAATTTCAGAAGCAACTACTGCAAAGCCTCTACCTGCATCTCCTGCTCTTGCAGCTTCGATGGAAGCATTTAAAGAAAGAAGATTTGTTTCATCTGCAATCTCACCAATCATTCCAACAATAGAAGTAATCTCTTCCGATGCAGTTCCTACCTTATCGATGGATTCTGCCAGAACCTTATTGGCACTTTGAATTCCTTCCATAGCAACTCCAAGCTGTTCCATATCATCACGGCCCTTTTTAGAAATTTCTACAGTTTCCTTCATAGACTCGCTGGCTTTATCAGAGTTATCTCTCGTATCAGAAACTACCATAGCAAGTGTAGTTGCATTTTCTGCAATTTCTGTTACTGCTACAGAAAGCTGATTTACTGTATTGTTTAAGCCTTCCATTGCTTCTGCCTGAGATGAAGATGCGTCATACATCGACTTTGAAACTTCATCTGAGTTTTCCGACTGTTCCATTAGTTTTGCTGACTCAGAATTAATACTTGAAAGCATATTTCTCATACTCTCAACAAATTCCTGTACCTTTGTCCCCATTAAACCGATTTCATCATTACTGTTTGCTGTAATATCGATAGTAAAATCGCCAGCAGACATATCCGTAATGTTTTGTGTAATTGCAGTTAATGGTTTAAACAATTGGTTGGTCATTAATAGAATAATTACTACCAAAAGTAAAATTGCAATTAGTCCTGCTCCAAATAAGAAAATGGTAAGCTGTGTAACAGAAGCATATACAATAGAGGTAGGTACATAAGAAACCAATACCCACTCTGTTCCTGATATTTCACTAAAGCTTACTAAATTTTTTGCAATGGTAGTCTGACTATACTTTCTAGAATCAATCTTTTCAGCCACTCCACTCATAAGCGCTGATGACTCCTCAGAAAGATTTGAGCCAACTTTTGAAGAATCACGGTGGGCCAAAATTGTATTATCCGAAGTATCCACTAAGAAAGAGGATGCTCCATCCATCTTTACACCGGAGTTTACAATAATACTAATCTGATCCAAAGTAACATCTGCGGAAATTACTTTAATTTCTCCACTGCCATCATTTAAAATACCTGACGCAGAAACAACATAATTTCCTTCTGCATCTAAGTATGCTGTTCCATAATCCATATTCACACGGGTTAATCCCTGTTTATACCACTGCGTATCCACCGGATTACTTTCTGTGTGTTCTGATTTTTTTGCCTTGTAAAATGCTCCATTTTCTGTAGCAACATACAATCCCTCAGGTGCTGCCTGACTTGAACCATAATAAGTATTCAATAATTTCTGCAATCCTTCTTCGTCAGGATTTGTTACTTCTATGGTTTGCTTTACCGTAGAGAAAAATGTTAGATTCTCTTCCATCCAGGACTCAATATTATCCGTCTGGTTTGTTATGGATGAATCAAGCTGTTCCTTGGCCATCTCCTCCATACTATTTCTGGAAATCGTAGCAGAAATTCCCACTAACACCAGAACCAGGATGACCACTGTAGGTACAATCGCAAGCAATACTTTGCCACGAATTGACCCATGTCGTTTTCCTTTTTTCATACAACCTCCTCAAACACTAGGCTTATCTTTTGTTAAAACGAATTTTTGTAAGCGCCTCCAAATCGGAAACAAGAGTATCTCTGAACTTCCGCTCATACACTTCCCTATTATCTAAATAAACAAGGGGTGTATCATCCGGAAGAATTTCACAACGAATATCGTCATAAGGACACATTCCATATACAGTTATGGCATGATCACTTTCATCTTCATCCTTGCCATACTCGAGAATCATTTCCTCCATTTTTTCAACTATCATAAATTTAATTGCAAGAACCACACTTTCTAAAAGAGAAGTTGAAGTATTATAATCTTCTCTTACACGACGAAGGGCTTCATCAAACATGTCCTCATTTAAATTTGCAATAAAATCCACTCCATTATCGGAGCACTGAAATATTTTTTTTAATATTGCTCGATCTGTCATTTCTACTCTCTTTTTATACAAAAATTTGGTTGTAGCAAAATACATTGTCTACAACCAAATTTATTATACCATATTATTTTTTTAATGAAAAGATATACTACTCTTGCATTTCTGAAACTGTTTTCTCTACTGGTGCATCCTCATCCACTGTCTTAAACACACCTACGATTTCCTTTAATTCTACTGCTGCACTGGCAACGCCACTTCCCTGAGAATCAAGGTTTTCTACATTCATATTAATGTTTTCTGTGGTAGCACTTAACTCCTGTGCAGTTGCCGCATTTTCTTCCGAAATTGCAGATAAATTACTGATAGAATCGGAAATAGCTTTCACACCATCAGCCAAATCTTTATTTGCTTCTTCTAATCCACCAATAGCATCATTGACACTACCAATCTGCTCTACAATTCCACCAAAGCTATCTGCTGTTTCTTTTACCGATTCCTGCTGACGATTTACATAATCACGAACCAGATCACTTTGCTTCACAGCATTGTCTGTATTCTTTTGTAATTCTTCCAACATATCATTAATGGTTTCTACACTGGCAGAAGACTGATCGGATAATTCACGAATCTCATCTGCTACTACAGCAAATCCCTTACCAGCCTCTCCAGCTCTTGCTGCCTCAATAGAAGCATTTAAAGAAAGAAGATTTGTCTGCTGTGCAATGGACTTAATCATATCACTTGCTTCACTAATCTTTGCAGAGCTCTGAGAAATATTATCAATTCCATCAAAGATTTTATTAAAGGCATCCAGTGACTGAGAAGAAATATCCTTTAGCTGAGATACATTTTCGATACCTGTATCCACAGTCTCTCGAATGGAATTACTAGCATCCTCCAATACTTTTGTATTTTCCATACTCTTTTCCATAACTTCTTCTACATCTGCCATCTTTACAGAAATATCTGTAATATTTTCTGCTGTGCTTGTTGCAGTGTTGGCAAGTTCATTTGCTGCTCCATTAATATGTTCCATAGAAGAAGCTGTTTCATTGGTATTTGTTCTCATACTACCAGAAGACTCTGTTAATACTCCAGCCTTATCCATTAAGTTTTCAACTGCATCTCGTACGGATTCTGTTAATTGTCCCATTGCCTTAGCAATTTGGCCAATTTCATCTTTTCTGCCTCTATATTTCTCCAAGGATTTTGCCTGGGTTAAATCCAGGGTACCAACCTTTTGAATCACCTTTGTAATGTATCCTAAATCACTTCCAATAATTTGCGATACAAAGATTACAACTGCAGCAGAAACAACTAACACAATCACACAAAGCATCATAATAACGAGGGATAAGTGATTTACATTACTATAAATTTCACTTTCTGAATCACAAATATAGAGAATCATGTTCATGCTTGGAATGGTTTCGTAAGCAAGCATCCACATTTCCCCGTCATCTTCATAATCAATAACACCTTTTTCACTGGTTTCTGCAGCAGTCATAACATCAGAATCCTCTGCTGCAACCTCTGCACCAATTTCTGATTCATCTGGAGAAAATACGTAATTGTTTTTATTTACATCTATTAAATAAATCTGAGTATCTTCATACCCATTTAAATCCATACCATATACTTTTTCCTGAAGTTCAGAAATATAGGTACCACCACCAACAAAACCAATCAGTTTCCCTTGGCTGTTATATACACCGGCATGGCAGGATGCTACCAACTCTCCTGTGGCAGAGGAAGTTACAATTCCTCTTAAATAAACATGGTTTTCAGCCTCTTCGATTCCAGCCAATCGTTCTGCAACATCATCTGCATCCTCTGAGACGTAAGTACCAATGGCATCCTTTACTGTATGACATAGTAAATAAGTGGAAGTATCTGCTAAAAACAGTCCTTCCATATTATCTCTTGCACCCATATATCCTTCTAAAGCCTTTTGCGCTGCTGCAACCTTTTCCGGATCATCTGGATTTTCAAGGGCATCTGCCATTACCTGTTGTGATGCAATCGCTCCAAAATAGTCTTCAAAATCAGTGAAGTATTCATCTACCAATGTAGCTCTTGCATTTGCCAGCTCGCCCAAACGATTTTGGGAATCTGTTGCCGTGGTGTTTCGAACCTTAGACACGGACGTTACCATTACAGTTCCAAGTCCTAAAACCAGTACCAGGGTAACAGCCAGACCAATTTTTGCTGACAACCTTAAATTTTTTAAAACTTTACTCATATCATAAACCCCTTTCAAGTAAATAAATTATGCATTCATATATACTAATAAATATATGTATATTAATATATATATGTATGAGTATACTACTAATTTTAGAATTTGAATCAAAT
>JAIKXK010000389.1 GCA_024684155.1 Lachnospiraceae bacterium
TAATACATCTGCACCATATTCATCACTGGTATAAACGCCATCTTCTTCGCTATCACCTATTTTCATATTTAACATAGGTTTCATCTGAACAGAATAGGTATCTGTTTCCATTTCAAAGGTAGCACTTTCTGCTTCACTTGTGGTAACTGTTCCATCACCATTATCAGTATAGGTTCCTTTCGCATCCATTGTAAATACTAAACCAAGTCCTGTAGCATCACCAACTTCTGCTCTTTTTCCCTGTTCAATTACATAAGCATCAGAGTAAATATTATAGGTTCCATCTTCAAATAATGTAAGTGTTACATCAACGTAGAAACGACTGTCTGCCTTTACAAGTCCTGAGCAGCTTCCTGTTAAAAACTGATATTCTGGAAAATCTTCAATATTATTATTGTTCTGGTTATAAGAAATCGTATAAACAGTTCCTTCTCCAGTTGCGGCTGCACCATCAGCACTTCCACTACCTGTTCCCATTACTGAAAAAAGTGCAACCATAACTACACAACCACATACAGCGGATGCAATTACAGAAATTAATTTTTTCTTTAGAAGTTTTTCCACTTCTACAACTGCTTTTCCACTAAAAGCTCCTATAATATTTAAAATCATAGCGATTAAAAACATGATTGCTGCAGCAATAGAATAATAAATTGCTTCTTCTCCACCGTGTCCGGCATCATAGTCAGTTACAATGGTATTACCAATGCCTTCTACACGATCACCAATTAAAAGAATTGCTGATGCTGCTAAAAATCCAATGGTTCCAAAGGTTAAGAATTTTACCCATAGCGCATCAGGATTAATCTTTGTAAAGATTAAATCCAAAGCACTACAAACCACCGCTAATACAATAAGTGTCATAATGATACCAGATGCACCAGTACCAAAGGTGTAATAACTGGTGGAATAACTCAAAGCGAATAGTACGCCACCAAAAAATGTAAATATTAATGTCAGAATTCCCGATGTGAAATCCAGACTTTCTAATTTCTTATCTGTCATTTCTATGCTCTCCTTCCTTTTTGTACGCAATCATAAAGAGTACCAAAAAGATTCCAAATCCAATTGCAGCAATTACGATGCAAACCTTTAAGAGTGTCTGCCATCCCATGCTTCCATCTACCGTAGAATTTTTGTCCATACCATTTAACAGGTTACTGTTTGCATAGGTATATAACTTCTTGTGATAGCTATCTCGAAGCATAGCTTGTAATACCACATCTTCAGAAACTGTGCTTTCCGTAAAGCCCCATGTTTCTCCGTTATTAGAACCACCAAGCATTTCGTTATTTCCTGCCACAATACATTCTTTTGGCAAGAAGTATTTTGAAGACTTAACAGAGTCAGTAATTACCTGTCCCTTAAAGTCCCATTCGCCACGTAAGATTCCATTCATAAGTCCCTTACTTGCTCCGGCATGAGTGCAACCAATACGGTTGAAGGTAGTCATAATTCCCTTTATACCACCATCACGAATTGCAATTTCAAATCCACGAAGTTCATTTTCTCTTCCAGCCTGTTCGTTTAAGAACACTGCCAATCCATCTCGGTTACTTTCCTGATCGTTGAAGGCGAAATGTTTCACCACTGTTACAACACCATAGTTGTTTAATGCGGTATGAATGTTTGTTCCACAAACTCCCATAAGTACAGGATCTTCCGAATAGTATTCAATATTTCGTCCGTTATAAGGTGTACGATGAATATTAAATCCTGGGGCAAACCATGAGTTATATCCAGTCCATAAGCTATCGTTACCGATAAGTCTTCCCTCTTCCTTTGCAAGTAAGTTAGAGAAAGATGCTGCTACAACAGGTTCACTTACATATACATTTGTGTAATGACCAAATGCAGGATCGTCTTCTGCCACTTCATAAATAGATCCCTGTGTGTACTGACCGATTGTACCAATGATACCAAGAGGTGAATCTGCTCTTTGCTCCTTTGGCATATTTACTTCCGAAATAGGCTCTAAGTACGCAAGATACTGATTTACCAAATCAGATAAGGTCATTTGATCTAAAATTTCATCATAGAGTGGATCATCATAATCCAATCCGATTAATTCCACTGCAGAATGACCATTTGCAGCTCCATAGGTAAACTCTGTCTCCCCATCATAGGAAGCAAGTTCTGCCTCTGCATCATAGGTATCATTCTGAAGAAGTTTTATCATTTCATCCGTTGCACTAAGACCTGTTACAGTTTCAGGGAAGGAATTAGCCCAATCACTTCTTGTTAAATAGGTCATAGAAGCATTTGCTTTATAGCTATTTAAATCTGCATCAGAAAGTTCGTTTTCTACAACAGTGCCATTCTTTTCTGTAACGGTATATTCTTTATCCACTGTCTGAACCACACAAGCACCCTTTTGGCTTTCTCCATCTGCAAAAATGCTTCCGGAAAGATCTGGGTGTGCAGTTGCAAGCACTGCCTGGTTTGCTTCATGAGCGCCATTACCAGTTGCGAAGTAATAATCTCCTTCTTCTAATAAATAAGCACCCTTTGTTCCATCATGTTCATAGCTCATATCGTAGCTATAAAG
>JAIKXK010000397.1 GCA_024684155.1 Lachnospiraceae bacterium
CATAGCCTGCCTTTTCAAAATCACGAATCACCGAAGTAGGCACATTCAACTTTTTCGTAACTACATCCCAGGGAATCTGTTTATCTTCCATTAAAGCTAAAAGTAAGCGTTCTTTTGCCACGGAATGATTTTTACGGGAAATCAAATCCACGTAAACATCCTTTGCCTGCTTCTCATCTAAAATCAGTGTAACGTCCTTTTTCTTAAGTACATTTTCCTTTTTCTTTATAGGAAGCACCGTCTTTAAGGCCTGATTCATGGTGCCACCATAATGAGATTTCATCCAGGCCGCCAAAGCAATCAACTGATCTTCAATGGCGTTTGCATCTTTTGAAACCTTTCGAATGGGTTTAATTTTTTCAGGATCCCAGTTCGGCCTTTCAGAAATATTCACCACATATCCGGTAATCCGACGTCCTTCTCCCTTTCCAAAAGAAACCTCCACACGGGAGCCGATATTAACTTCCGACTCTAGCGCAGAGGGAATCTCATACTGAAAGCTTTTATCCAGTTTTTCATGTGATATATCAATAATGATATCCGCGTACAATTTACTCATACTATTATTATCTGCATTTCCCTTATGTTTTTCAAGATAGGATTATGAAATGGAAAAGGGAGATGGCGTCCCATCTCCCAAATGCCTATATCTATTAATCGCTGATACTGTCAACATACTTTTCGAAGACTTTAAATACATCTAAATAATCATTGTCAATCATATGTACTTCTTCTCCGAAATTCATCACCTCTAAAGGTGCCTCATTGTAAGTCTTCCACTCTGGAAGTCCCTCACCGTTTGGATTTCCCGTTTTCACGTAATTTAAAATGTAATCCTGAATGGTCTGGGATAATTCATAATCAGATTCTTCATAATTACTATTATGTTTTAAATTACCATAGAAATAAGGAAGTTCTCCAGCGTGCCAATCACTTAGTGATTTATTTGTTTTATTAAAGTAATAAAGATATGCTTTCTGGCCATTGTTTTTCATAAGTTCTGACCAGGCATAGTGGCTATATCCAAACCACGCCATACCAACAAGATCATGGTAATTTGCCTTTGCCTCTTCATCTGAAGATACTGGGCGAAGACTGGCTAACTCTTCTGAAAACTCTCCTGCAATAGGCTCTAAAAATTCAACATAATTATCTACTGTTGGCACATCATCAAAGAGCAAAAATGCAATCGCTTCTTCTCCGTTATATCCACCTAAAACAGTTTCTTCATTATTATTACCTGCCAAGTAGGTTAAATAAGGTTGTTCTGTAATGGCATAGCCATCTACCGTCATTTCATTATTTTTAAAAGAATTATATACTAACTCTTCTGCTGGAACATTTCGAAGTTCTTCTATGGTATCACAGTTAAACTCTTCTTTAATGTTTGCAGCCACTTCCTTTGCTGCCTCTAAGGTACGGAAGGTATGGTAAGGAACCTTTGGTGTAATACCACTACTTTCTGCAATGGCACGAACAAATAAGCCCTTTGCCAAAGGTGATACACAAAGTGCATTTACTGAAGATGATCCTGCGGATTCTCCTGCAATCGTAATATTAGCTGCATTTCCACCAAAGCTTTCAATATTGTCATTCACCCACTGAAGTGCTGCAATCTGGTCAAGCAGACCATAGTTTCCTGTAGTGCCATTTTCAGATTCTGCTACTAATTCATCATCTGCAAGATATCCAAAAACACCTACACGATAACTGATACTTACAAATACGATCCCCTGCTTGGCATAGGATTCGCCGTTATAATCTTCATAATAGCTTTGACCTGAGTTTAGTGATCCTCCATGGATGTAAAAAAGAACTGGCAAATCATCTCCTGCTTTTGCATCGGCAGGTGCCCACACATTTAAGTAAAGACAATCTTCACTCATGGCCTCTAAGTAGTTTTCTCCAAATGTAATTGGAAGTTCATTGTATCCAACAATTCTTGAACCAAAGGCATAGATTGGATCAGAACGCTGTTGCATGGCCATAGGTGCAAAGGTATCACACACCTTTACACCATCCCAGCTTTCTGCCGGCTGTGGCTCTTTCCAACGAAGTTCTCCAACAGGAGCCTTTGCATAAGGAATTCCCGCAAAGATTTTTGCCTGACTATCCTCACTGTAGATTCCCTGAAGAGTTCCCTCTTTTACTTCTACTTCACCGGTGTAGGAAACATCCTTCCAGGAGTATGCCTTAACCTGCTCCTCCTGAGGAGCTGAAATATATCCATTACAAACTAAAAGTGCCAAAAAGCAAATCAATGCCAGGCATCGTTTGCCAAACTTCCACTTACCAAAGAATTTTCTTCGGAGAATAACAAATCCTACAAATAACAGGATTGCAATCACCCATCCAAAGATTTGATTTTTGTAAACTTCCAGGTAACAAAAATACAGCAATCCAAAAATAAATAATAATACTGACATCACTTTCTTTTTCATAATACCCCTTTATCTCTTATATTGTTTCCTTATATTTTTATTAATTTACTCTTTTAATCAATGCAATTAGATTGTACGCAATTTTTATGGATTTGTCAACATTAACTTTAGACATTATTTATGCAACTTGTTCTGATTTTATCAACGTTGCCACAAAAAAGACAGTTTAGTATCAAAATACTAAACTGCCTTTTTAAAGTCTCTAAATATCCCGTTTAAACTCTATTTTAACTCTTCTAATATTTCCTGAATTAAAACTCTCTCATCCATAGGGTATTTCTTTCCTTTGATTTCCTGATAGTCTTCGTGGCCCTTTCCTGCTAAGACGATAACATCGCCTCTTTTACCATTTTCAATAGCGTATTTAATGGCTTCTTTACGGTCTACGATTTCAACGTATTTTCCATCAGTTTTTGCAATACCAGTTTTGATATCATCAATGATTGCCTGAGGATCTTCATCTCTGGGGTTATCTGATGTAATAATTGTTAAATCAGCAAGTTTTCCGGATACTTCCCCCATTTCATAACGACGAAGTTTTGAGCGATTTCCACCACAACCAAAGAGACATACCAAACGCTCTGGAACATAATCCTTTAAGGAATTCAGTAAGCTTTCAAGTGCCATAGCATTGTGGGCGTAATCAATCATCAACGCAAATTCATCGGAAACATGAATCATTTCAATTCTTCCCTTTACCTTTGCTTCTCTAAGGGCGCGCTGCATGTTTTCTACAGAAACATTGAAGTG
>JAIKXK010000235.1 GCA_024684155.1 Lachnospiraceae bacterium
TGATCCTTACCGGTCAAACCAGAAAGGCATGATCGAAAAGAACCATGAATTTATCAGAATGATACTTCCCAAGGGGCATAGTTTTGATAATCTTTCGCAGTATGATGCCACTCGTATCGCAAATCATATCAACAGCTACCCACGGGAAGCCTTGAATGGGAATACGCCCTACTCTCTTGCCAAAATGCTCATTGGTAAAGATTTCCTTGAAAAGATGAACTGTAAGAAGATCCCGGCAGATTTAGTGACGCTACGCCCATCTCTGTTATATCAAAGTCCAGAGGAAGAATAAACCATAAAATGCAATAAATAGCCGAAAATCCGCATAATTCTGTTATTCTTGGATTAAGTGCACAGTTTTACCCTTTTGACCGCCCTATGCATTAAGTCTGGGAAAAAACATGCATAAGGTCTTTTTGTGGTGCAATTCTTTAGATTCACGATACGAAAAATCGCGGTTTTAAGCCATTTAAAAGGGCTACCGTCATGCGGTAACCCTCGGAATATCAATCTCTATAATAAGATTATGCACTTAGTCTGGAAACTAAGGCTACTATCTTCCGGACGTAAAAGTTTGTAAAGAAAAAAGGAACTGCGAGTCTGCAATTCCTTTTTTTTGCCTTATTTAGGTCTACTTACTAATCTAAAGATTAGCTTAGGGTCATAACCCCCGTCTTGGTGTGTGTGCCTGCATCTTCTTTTAATTCATCACAGGCGGTTTTGAATATGTTTCCGAAATCCACGGATCCACCTTTGCGCTGCACCTTCATAGAGGAAGAAGCGCTCTGGGAATAATCCCCGGAATCAGAAAGATGAAAAACAGCTGAAACTCTCAAATATTCATCCATTTCGTATACCTCCATGGTGCATAAGTGAAAAGTTCCTGGTACATTCCATGTACCTTAACTGTATATTATCACTTTATTGTGAATAAATCAATAGAAAAACACTAGATATTGTGGTTTAATCATAAAATTTCACTAGAATAGGTATTTTCCTATAACTTCTGCTACTCCGCTGTAATTATTGTTATTACTACAGATATAGTCTGCAATTTCTTTTACTTCTGGATGGGCATTTGCAATAGCGCATCCAACTCCTGCATATAAAAGCATGGAAATATCATTTCGTTCATCTCCTATGGCAATCACATCTTTTTTATTAATATTTAAAAGATTTGCCAGGGCTTTTACACCGCTTCCTTTATTAGAATTCTTCTTACAAAATTCCAGGAAATACAAGCTGGAAAAGAAACAATCAAAGTGTTCGCTTTCCTTTGTTTTAAAAAAAGAATTTTGATAATCCACTAAACGCTGTTTGTCCTTATAAGAAATAGCTATAATTTTGGGATAGGTCTTATTTTCAAGATGGTCCCAATCATCTACAAAGGAAACATCTTCTATTGCAATTCGGTTGTATCGCTGTAATTGCGGAGTATCTTTGTTGGTTATAATACTTTTATAGTCAAAGGTATGGGCATAGATTCCAGAAGCATTTAAGTCTTTTAGTAATGGTACTATCCTATCTTTTTCTATGCCATCTTCAAAAAGAATTTTGTCTTCATATAAATCGTAGATGACATTGCCTTGGAAAGATATTAAATAGCATCCTTTTTGATTAAAATTAAGATCATCTACAACCATTCTAGAGCCTCTAAGGCTTCTTCCTGTAACAATGGCAGCATTATGTCCCTGCTGTAAGGCTTTTTCGATTGCTTTTTTGTTTTCTGCAGTGATGCTCTTATCATCACAAAGTAATGTTCCATCTAAATCAAAACAGAATAGTTTTTTCATTATGATTCATCTATAGCCAATCTAGGGATAAACTCACGACCAACATAATGGTCGATGATTTCTGTATTTTTTTCCATAGCTTCTTCGCTGAATTTTACCTGTGAAGAAAGCAGGGTTTTTCCTCGTTTATCCAGACGGACATATTCTCCTTTTTCATTTAAATAATATGCTTTTAGGTTGTCTTGTAATTGAATATCTAGAATGTGTTTGGCCTTTGCTTTGGCATCCTCATCTTCTACTGGGAAGATAATCTCTACTCTTCGATCTAGGTTTCTAGGCATCCAGTCTGCAGATCCCATATAAATATCTTCATTACCATTGTTATAGAAATAAAATATTCTACTATGTTCTAAGAAGTTACCAACAATAGAACATACTGTAATATTTTCGCTAACCTCTGGAATTCCAGTTTTTAGACAACAAATACCGCGTACAATTAAGTGGATTTTTACTCCTGCAGAAGAAGCTTCGTATAATTTTGCAATCATTTTTTGGTCGCATAATGAATTCATTTTTGCGATGATACGGGCTTCTTTTCCATCTTTCGCAAAGGAAATTTCACGATCAATTAAATCAAAGAATTTGTTACGAAGCCAAATTGGAGCTACTACCAGTTTATTCCACTGGGCAGGTTCAGAATAACCGGACAACATATTAAAGACTGCAGTGGCATCTGCTCCAATTCGTTCTGAACAGGTAAACATACCGCAGTCCGTATAAATCTTTGCAGTACTGTCATTATAATTACCGGTTCCTAGATGAACGTAGCGTTTAATACCATCATCTTCTCTTCGAACTACAAGAGCGATTTTACAATGGGTTTTAAGACCAACGAGACCATAAATTACATGGCAACCAGCTTTTTCTAATCGTCTTGCCCAGTTAATATTGTTTTCCTCGTCAAATCGTGCCTTTAATTCCACTAAAACAGTGACCTGCTTACCATTTTCTGCAGCATGGGCTAAGGCGGCAATAATAGGTGAATTACCACTGACACGATATAGGGTTTGTTTAATTGCTAATACGTTTTCATCTACAGAAGCTTTTTTTATAAAATCAACTACAGGCTGGAAACTCTCATATGGATGATGTAAAAAGATATCTTTTTCCTTAATAGCCTCAAATAAATCCTTTTTATTTAAGAATTCGGGCATTTGAGGAACGTAAGGATCATATCGAAGTTCATCATAACCTGAAATCCCATAGAGTTTCATTAAAAAGGTAAAGTCAATGGGACCATTAATTTTATAAACAGCTTCCTTGGAAACATGTAGTTTTTCCCGAAGGAATTTTAAAACCCGCTTATCCATGGAGGATTCTACTTCTAATCGAATAACTTCTCCCCATTGACGCATCTTTAGGGATTTTTGAATTTCCTTTAATAAATCTGCTGCGTCGTCTTCATCAAAAGAAAGATCCGCATTTCTCATGATTCGATATGGAAAGGCACAAATTACATTGTAGTTTAAGAATAATTTTGATAAATTCTTTTCAATAATTTGTTCTAACAGAATAAAAGTATCCCCTTCTGTTTCACTTGGAATACTAACAAGTCTTGGAAGTACGGCTGGAACCTGAACTGTAATAAATTCATAGTCAGAAGCTTCCATATGACCACCTAATAGTTTCGAATTGGCCTTAGGTGTAACTAATCCCGCGATATTCAGGGATTTATTGGAAATCAGAGGAAATGGACGGGAAGCATCCACTGCCATTGGTGTTAAAACAGGATATACTTCATTGGAGAAATAGCGATCTACGTATTTTTCCTGAGCTTCATTTAATTCTTCGTATTTGTCTATAATAGTAATTCCTGATTTTTTTAAAAGAGGTATCAAAGAACGATTATAGGTGGTACACTGCTGCTCCATAAAGGTCTTTGTTTCTGCGTGAATGGCATCTAATTGATCAATAGGTGTTAATCCGGCAAGATCTTTTTTTGTATAGTCTGCATTCACCATATCTTTTAAGGAAGCTACTCGCACCATAAAAAATTCATCTAAGTTTGATGCGGTTATTGCTAAGAACTTAATGCGTTCTAAAACAGGAAGGCTCTTGTCTCTTGCTTCATTTAATATTCTTTGGTTAAACTGTAACCAGCTTAATTCACGGTTTACATAATATTTTTCATCATTAAAATTCATCCTCACTACTCCCCTCTTTATCTTCGTTTTTCATGTATTACAGGTCTTATGGCAAACACATCTTCAAAGAAGTCTGCCTTTGTTTCAAATAAGCCCTTTTCTAGTTCTATAGAATCTTTTACTTCAATACCAATGGATAAGGTATTGTCTTTTAATGAAATATGAATTTTTTTGAATTTTTGTTTGTGGCTCCGATCCATGGCATTTGCTACGCGAAGAATAGCTAAAAGCTTTAAGTATTTCATATACTCATCTCTTGTAAAATCAAAGGCCATTTCTTCGTAGGTTTTTGCTTTGCCTCGATTGGAAGAGGCAATATAGGCAACAAGTAGTCGTTCTTTGTGGGTGAGACCTAAAATTTCAGAGGTCATTATGATAGTGAAGGTACACTGAGGTGCATCTGAGATGCTAATGTATTTTCCACAGTCGTGTAGAATGCAAACTACTTGCATTAAAAGCCGGTCTCTTGCTGTCAAATGATGAAGTTTTTTTACTGCATCAAAGATTTCCATAGACATTGTTTCTAATGCCTTTAAATGAGGAATATAACTATCGTAGCGACGAGCTATGGCCCAGGATGCAGATAAAACATCTTCGTCAAAATTATGGTTTGCTTTTAGAAGCTTTTCTTTATACGCAAAGTTATAAGCAATTCCTTCTGATACAGAGACTCCAGGAATCATGATTTTTTCTGGTGTTACCATTTCAATAATGTTTTGATAAAGCAAAATAAATGGCATTAGCATTTCATCCTGAGTATCATATTCAAAACTTTCTGAAATAACGGTATAGAGTTGTTTCTTTTTTAATTTATCCATTACTGTAGCGTATTCTTCGTTAGAAATAATATGATTACTGGACTTCACGGGAAGTTTATTAGCTACGTTATGAATTTGATCATTTAATAAAATTAAATAATCCGGTTTTTTATTCTTTAAATAAATATTGGTAAAGGAAGAAATCTCCTTTTTTATGATTTCGGAGACAATGGTATTAGAATCCTTTTTATCCTTTAGATGACTTAAGAGTTCCTGGATTTTTGTGGCTCCTAAAAGAAGGTGTTCTGTAGTAATAATCTCTCCTTCTTCAAATAAGGTAACCTGAATACTGGCTCCACCAATATCAACTAATAAGGCACAATCAGAAATAATTTCATCAAAATCCGTAGCAGAACTTAAGGCCAAATAGGAAAAGAAACGCTGTTCTGAGTTAGTTAAAATATGAACATCTAAATCTAAGTGAAGCTTAATCTG
Source organism: Lachnospiraceae bacterium (assembly GCA_024684155.1). Taxonomy (GTDB): domain Bacteria; phylum Bacillota; class Clostridia; order Lachnospirales; family Lachnospiraceae; genus JAILEN01. The sequence goes on from JAIKXK010000235.1 coordinate 5,191, forward strand.
GTCTAAAACAAACTCCGTATTTTCTGCCATTTGTAAGGTGTATCCGGCGTAAATTCTGTAACTGTCACATTTATAGGTGGCTATGGTTTGTTTCATATCTTTTAAGCTGGATAATAACTTATTTAAAGATTCCTTTGAAATCACTCCACTATCCATAGTATCTTTTGAAATACCACACCAGGTACGAAGACAGTCGATTTCTTTTACCTTTTTTTCTTTCGATATTTCATAAACCTTGCATACAATAGCGTATGATCCAATATAAACTGATGCAAATGTTTTCATATTTTATTCCTTCCCCAAACACAATGAATAAATGACTTATGAATAATTTCCTAGTACTTTTAGATGGGATGTTTCTTCCTGTAATCCCCGAAGTGTATTTTGCACCGCTTCGTCTTTCAAATTACCCTTAAAATCTATAAAGAATCGATATTCCCACTGCTTATCCTTTAAAGGTCTAGATTCAATCTTTGACATATTAAGACCATTAAAAATAAAGTGAGACAAAATATGGTAAAGAGAACCTTCCTCATCAGGAATTTCAAAGGTTAAACTAATCTTATCAGCAGTTGGTAAGAATTCCTTTTGATTTGAAACGATAATAAATCGTGTTACGTTGTTTTTTAAATCCTGAATTCCCTCTTCTATGACAGACAGATTATAAAGCTTTGCATTGCGCTTTCCTGCAATAGCTGCATGGTGAATATCTTTGTCATCATGAACTTTTTTTGCTGCCATAGCTGTATTTTGGTAGGCTTCCGCTGTAATATCACAGTGAGCTCGTAAATATCCATCGCACTGCATAATTGCCTGTGGATGAGAATATACCTTTGTAATATCAGAAAGACGAGCGCCTTCCATACCAAGCAAACAGTGATCAATAGGAATCTCCTGCTCTCCTACGATACAAACATCATATTCTGCTAAGAGATCATAGTTTTGGGTAACGGCTCCTGCAGTAGAGTTTTCAATAGGCAATACCGCGTAATCTGCTTTACCTTTTGTAAGGGCTTCCATCGCATCTCGCCAGGTATCTACAGAAAATGCGTCCTGGCTTTCGCCAAAAAATGTTTCCATAGCAACCTGTGAGTAAGCGCCTTCCACGCCTTGGAATACTACCCTACAATTATTAAAATCGAAGTTTTCTTTTAATTTGAAGTCGTAGTAATTTTGTCTGTTTTGCTCTGCTAAAAGACGATATGGTTTTTTACGGCTGGTGGACATAATAAGTTCAAATAATTCCACAATTCCTTGTCGTTCAAAGTCGTCTTTTGCAAAGGTAGAAAGATGGGCTAATTTTTCATCTTCTCGTTGCTTGTCAAAAACTGCTTTGTTATTTGCAATTTTATATTCTGCTACTTCTGTGGTATAACCCATGCGTTCTTTGTATAGAGCAATGATTTCATTGTCTACA
>JAIKXK010000026.1 GCA_024684155.1 Lachnospiraceae bacterium
CCATCTCATCATTTTGTTCAAAGACAAAGGTCTGAATTGGGGTTCGCTCCAATGGCGCTTCGTCTAAAACCGACATATCCCGAATTCCCACCAGACTCATGTGAAGAGTTCGTGGAATTGGGGTTGCAGACAAAGAAAGCACATCTACATTTTTCTTCATCTGCTTAATCTTTTCCTTATGGGTAACGCCAAACCGCTGTTCCTCATCAATGATTAAAAGGCCAAGATCTTTATAGGAGACATCCTTTGAAAGAACACGGTGGGTTCCAATGACAATATCCACTTCGCCCTTTTTTAATTTGGCTACGGTCTCTTTGTTTTGGGCCGAGGTGCGAAATCTTGAAAGCATCTCAATATTTACAGGATAGGCCTTCATTCTTTGGCAGAAATTGTTGTAGTGCTGCTGAGCCAAAATGGTGGTAGGGCAAAGATACACTACCTGCTTTCCTTCCTGAACAGCTTTGAAGGCGGCGCGAATGGCAATCTCTGTTTTTCCATATCCTACGTCGCCACAGATTAATCGGTCCATGATCTTTTTCGACATCATATCGCGTTTTACATCATTGATGGCTTCCATCTGACCTTCTGTTTCATCGTAAGGGAAGGACTCTTCAAACTCCTGCTGCCATACCGTATCCTCGCCGTAAACGAAACCATTGTCCTGCTGACGAAGGGCGTAAAGTTCTACAAGCTCCTTTGCCACTTCTCCAACGGCAGTTTTGACGCGGGACTTTGTATTCTTCCACTCGTTTCCACCAATGGTATTTAGCTTCGGCTTTTTGCCTCCTACGGTTCCATACTTTGAAATCACATCCAGCTGGGTTGCCGGAATATAGAGGTTGGAACCTTTGGCATAGGAAATCTTTAAGTAGTCCTTCATAATTTTGTCTACTTCGATTTTTTCCATACCCTGGTAAATACCAAGTCCATAATTTTCGTGTACGATGTAGTCACCAATATTTAAATCACCAAAGCCCTTAATGGCTTCTCCTGCGGCATAGCGTTTTCTTCTCTTTTTCTTTTTCTGATTTCCGAAAAGATCACTTTCCGCAATAATGGCAAACTGGCACTCACTATATTCAAAGCCATGTTTTAGTGGCCCAACGGTACAAAGCACCATGCCCTTTGGCAGAGGCTCATCAAGATTCTCTGAATAAAAAGCATTGATTTCTTCATCCATTAACTCCCCGGCAAGACGCTTTGCACGGGTACGGGAAGCAGACATCAAAATAACAGCATAATGTTTTTTCTTATAAGCCTTTAACTCTTTTACCAAAAGGGCAAAGTTATTTTGATATGCCGTAATGGAGGTGGTATGCAAATAAAAATGTGTGGTTGGTTTAAAAGAACTTTTAGGTGCGTCAAGTGCACTAAAAAGTACGCCGGGATGAACTGAAATCAGCTTTAATATTTCCGAAAAAGAAATGAGCATATCCTTTTGTCCCGGCATGGCATAGCCTGCTTCCACACGACGGGCCATACTTTCTGAAAACTCGTTGTAAATTGCCTTTGCCTGCTCCTCCACATGAGCCGGCTCCTCCACAAAAACGAGGGTTTCTTCCGGAAGCTCCTGAATCAAACTAAAGGTATCCTTTATAAAGTAAGAAAGATGGCTTTCCATTTCCTGAATAAAAAGTTCCGTTCCTTCCTTTGCCTCCATCTCATCAATATGAGTTTTTAAATGGAAGCTTTCCTCCGTTTTCATCTCTTTGCGAAGGTCCTCGTAGATTTTTTTCCCTTCTTTTTTGATGCGCTTCATGCCGTCAGAAATTTCTTCTTTTGACACTACTAGTTCTGTAGCAGGATACACCACTGCCTCCTCCACAGACTCTAGTGACTTTTGGGAAATGGCATCAAAATAACGGAGAGAATCTATTTCATCTCCCCAAAATTCTACTCGAAGCGGATTGTCCTCCTGCATAGAATATACATCTAAAATTCCACCACGAAGGGCAAACTCTCCCGGACCTTCCACAAGACTTACATGCTCGTAACCTAATCTTGTCAAAAGCTTTTCTAATTTTTTTAATTTGACTTCCGCCCCAACCTTTAAGGTCATAATGTTTTCCAAGAATCTGGTTTGAGATGGAAGGCGGTTCATCAGGGCATCCATGGTGGTAAAAATCGTAAGCCGATCCGCTGTCACCATTTTTGCCAGGGCCAAAATTCGCTCCTTTTCCAGAGCGTTTCCACGTATGTCCGACTGGTAGAAAAGTAAATCCTTGGCAGGATAATACACCGCGTCCTCATCAAAGAACTGGTACTCTTCATAAAGTTCTTTGGCACGCTGATCCTCTTTTGTGATTACAAGTTTCCAAGGATGGTCCTCACCGATTCCAAAAACCAAATGGGAAATTCCGCCGTCGATGCATCCGGAAAGTCCATATATTTTCTTTTTTCTCTTTAATCCCTCTTTTAAACTTTCAATTTCAGAAAGTTCTTCTAAGGGCGCAAGAAATGTTTTCATAGTAACCTCACTAAACTTTTGTGGCGTAAATTTTCTAATGCTATTTCCCGGGATGTAAGTAATTTTCATCTCATGGAGATTCTGGGATGTTAGTTTTCTAATTCTATTTCCTGGGATGTATTTAATTTTCATCTCATGGAGATTCTGGAATGTTAGTTTTCTAGTTGAATTTGTTCATGGCCATGTCTGTATTTCCGGCAATCATTAAAGAAACTGCTTCTCCGATATTTGATGAAGCCTCCTCAATTTTCTTTTGATCTGCTCTTTGTGGTTTTCCAAGAACGTGAGCAATCATATCATCTCCTGCTCCTGGAATTCCTACACCTACTCTAACACGTGGGAATTTTTCTGTTCCCAAATGGGCAATGATACTTTTTAAACCATTGTGTCCTCCGGCAGATCCTTTGGTGCGAATCCGAAGGCGACCGTAATCAAGTGTCACATCATCTGATATCACTATAACGTTCTCTGGTGGAATCTTATAAAACTTTGCCAAAGGTCCCACACACTCGCCACTATTATTCATAAAGGTCTGAGGCTTCACCAAAAGCACCTTTTCTCCAGCAATCACCCCTGCACCAGTAATTCCATTTTTCTCTTTTTTTCTCATAGAGATTCCAAACTCTTTTGCCACCATGTCAACGGCATCAAAGCCCACATTGTGTCTCGTATGATGATATTTCAACCCTGGATTTCCCAGGCCAACAATCATAAACATAAATTATCCTTTCCAAACACGACAAAGCGCCCACCTTTTAGAAAAAGGTGGGTGTATTTATTCTTTGTAGTTATTATATAAAATTTTTTCCAATCTTCAAGGGAATCCTAGTCTGCGGTTATTTATATATAAGAAGTTATCTTTCTATATATTTTTTAGTAGTTTAGTCCTCGAGAATTTGCTTTAGAGAATTCTCAACATTTTCTGTAATATCCCACATCTCACTGATGGATTCTGTGGTCTTATCTGAAGATGCTGACAGACTCTTTGCCATCTCATTTACACGATTCACAATCTCTTCTAATTTTCCAGACTCTTCTAGCAACTCATCTACGGTCGCTTTGATATCATTATTATTCTGGTTACTATCATCTGCTGTAGATTTTGAATTTTCTGCCAATGTCTTTATCTCATCCGCAACTACCGCAAAACCTTTTCCTGCCTCCCCTGCACGAGCCGCTTCAATGGATGCATTCAATGCCAAAAGGTTGGTCTTTGATGAAATTGCAATTACGTCAGAGTTATTATCACTTAATTTTTCCAGATCTTCTTCAATGACAGAAAGCACCTTCTTCATCTCTGCTGCAAACTCCTCTACCTCTGTCATGGCAGATGTAATCTGACTTGTCTGATTTGCATTATCCTCACTGGTAGTTTCAATATTTTTAATGGAATCCATCAAAGAATGGAAGTTTTCGCTGATGCCTTCACCTAGAGACGCTTTCTTTTCACGCATCTCTTCCTGCGCTGCCTGAACCTGTTCTGTTAATTCTACCGCACGATCTTTTTCTTCATAAGCACGATCTTTAATGTAGTGAACGCAGTTATGGATGTGGTTGTAACCATTGTGAATTGCCACAGCCATATCATAGCAGGAATCATATCCACAGCATCCACAGTCGATGGTACGTTTTTCTTCGGTATCTTTTTTCATCTGATCATAAATGTTTTCAAGCTGAGCCGAAGTTGGAATCAAATATTCACATTCCGCACTTCGATCTGTATACTTGCGAACAAAATCATTTAAATCTAAAAATTCAAACTGCTTGTTTAAGGCAGCAATTCTTTTTTCTGGAGGGATGTTTCTGCCCCATGCGGATTTCTTTGACTCGTTTTTCGAATCTGCCTTTATCTTTTGGATGGACGCAAAAACGCTTTCATCTAAAGTTGCACGTGACTCGGTTCCTGGGCCGTAAAGACATCCATTGGTACAGCTAAGGGCATCCACAAAAAGATATGGTGTCTTTCCATTTTTAATTAAATCCTTGTTACGCTGAAGGTACTCATACATATGATGCTCACCTTCCATCTGACGAACCAAAGCATCCTCGCCCAAAAGCCAATATACATTTTCTTTCAAACCGCCTGGCATTGGATAAATGGAACCAAGGCCATATTCAATCTCATCGGTATAAGGTTTGTAACCACTTACCGGATGCTCCTTTAAGTAAGCTACTAAATGAGAAAAGGTAAGATTGTAAGAAATATATCCATGGTTATTTGGATCGTCGATTTCATTTTTCTTTGCCACGCATGGGCTAACAAATGCCAGCTTGTCCGCAAGCTTCATGTACTTTTTCACATAAATCGCTGCGCACATCATAGGCGATTGCACCGGCATAAGCTTTGGCAAAAGCTCTGGTGTATAACGCTCAATATATCCAACCACCGCAGGACAAGGCTGAGAGATTCCACCATAGAATTTTCGCTCGGTAATGTATTTGATGTAGCCCCAGGTGGTAATATCTGCACCAAAGGATACGCTGATAAAACGATTAACTCCCAGCTTCTTTAACATGCCCAAATACTTCTCGTAATCATTGGGATAGTTTGCCAAAAATGCAGGCGCAACCAAAACAGAAATCTTTTCTCCCTTCTGTAAATCCGCAAAGAATCTTTCCACATCGTCTTCAAACTCTCTGGCGTCATGCTCACAAACATCAATACATGCGCCACAGGCAATGCACTTTACGGGATCAACATCGATGATATTTCCCCTGTCTTTTTCAACGGCAATATTTGCTCCCATACAGCTGCAGGCACGAATACAACGGTTGCAGCCAATACAATTATCGTTGGTCTTTACTAAACTCATATACTCCCCCTATAGTTTTAAATATACTTTTCACCCAATTCTTCTTATACGAAGTTCTCGGGATTCTTACATACTTTTTATACTTCATTTAATCGTCGTAGAGACTTACATACTTTTTTATATTCCATTTAATCGTCGTAGAGACTTACATACTAGTTTAATAATTATATCACATAGCTTTTGATATTAGATACTTTTTCTTCATTTATAAACAGTAAGTATTTGATGGTTTAGATCTTAATATCCGGTTCTTTTTTTATAAATAATCAGTAGTTGATGGTTTCCTGGAATATAGTTTAAAGTTTAATTTTTGTACACATTAAGTCAAATAAAATTCATTTTTCCACTTTCACAATAAATTTTATAATGAAATGGCTTGTATTTTTTACTAGAAATAATAATAAGGAAAGGGAGGATTCATTTACATGGATTCAAAGAAAATCAAGTGGTCCACACTTGCATTTATGGCATTTTCCACAGTATGGGGGTTCGGGAATGTTTTAAATGGTTTTATCTACTTCAACGGTATCCAAGTAATCTTTAGCTGGATACTAATGTTTGCACTTTATTTTGTTCCTTACGCACTTATGGTAGGTGAGTTGGGTTCAGCCTTCAAAAATTCCGGCGGTGGTGTAAGTTCCTGGGTTCACCAGACATCTGGTCCTAAGCTTGCTTACTACGCAGGTTGGACTTATTGGGCATGTCACATCACATACATTGCCTCAAAGTCTTCCGGTGGAATCAAGGCCTTAAGCTGGGCAGTTTTCAGAAACGGAGAAACTTACGACAGCTTCCCAACACTTGCAGTTCAGCTTGTGACTTTTGCCATCTTAATTATCTTCTGCTACGTTGCATCTCGCGGATTAAATCCTTTAAAGAAGCTTGCAACCCTAGCTGGAACAAGTATGTTTGTTATGTCAATTTTGTACATCCTTATGATGTTTGCTGCTCCAGCACTTAACTCTGGCGCAGAATTTGTCAGCATGGATGTTACGGCAAAGACTCTACTTCCACAGTTTAACGTGAAGTACTTTACCTCACTTTCCATCTTGGTTTTCGCCGTAGGTGGATGCGAGAAAATTTCTCCTTATGTAAATAAGGTAGAAAATCCTAGCAAGGGCTTTCCTAAATCAATGATCACCTTAGCCATCATGGTTATGGTTTGTGCCATTTTAGGAACCATCGCTATGGGCATGATGTTTGACCCAAGTTTAATCAACGCATCTGAAGAAAGTTTCAACTCTTACAATTCCAACGGCGCTTACTGGGCATTCCAGAAGTTAGGAAATTACTACCACATGGGTAACGCCCTTATGATTATCTATGCGATTTGCAACGCAGTTGGACAGCTTTCTACTTTAGTAATCAGTATCGATGCACCTCTTCGTATGCTCTTAGACAACGAAGATGCAAGAGAGTTCATCCCTTCAAAACTTTTGAAGAA
>JAIKXK010000036.1 GCA_024684155.1 Lachnospiraceae bacterium
TTTCTAATTTCTTCCTTTTCATACTCTCCCACTGGCATAAGCGTGTGAGAAAGCTGTTCCTGAGTTAATTGACACAAAACATAGGTCTGATCTTTTGTCATAGAAGCTGCATTTTTTACGGTATATCTCCCATTTGGAAGTTTTATAATTCTTGCATAGTGACCTGTTGCAATATAATCTGCTCCAAGTTCTTTTGCTCTTTCCATCAAAGCCTGCCACTTAATATTTCGATTACACATAACGCAGGGGTTTGGTGTTCTGCCATGTAAATATTCTTCCACAAAAGGAACCATCACTTTGCATTCAAACTCTTCATTGAAATGCATAATGTAGTGTGGAATTTCTAAACCTTCACAAATAGCTTTGGCATCCTTTGCCTCTTCCCCAATTTCAGGTGCTTTGCGGAGCATTTCCATGGTAACACCAATAACATTATATCCCTGTTCTTTTAAAAGGTATGCAGCCACAGAGGAATCCACTCCCCCCGACATACCTACAACAACTGTTTTATTCATGCAATTCTCCTACTGCTGTTCAAAAATAAAATTATAATCATTCCATTTATATACTGTTCTTCATTTACTAACTTTTAACAATTAATATAAACTAGAATAGCTAAGACCTCAACTACGAAAAGACAAAATAAATAATAAAAAGTCGACAAGGGATATTAACCTCTTATCGACTTTTTTCCAACTGTTTCATCAAATATATTAAATAATTCTGAGACAAAAGTAAGGTAATCCTATTTCTTCATATACTATAAAATAAGAAGACAAAAGAACCGTCCCCTACATATATTTCTCTTCAAATTCATTAATACTTAATGGTTTATCAAATAAATATCCCTGAATTAAATCACACCCGCAGGAAACTATTTTTTCTTTTTCTTCTTCTGTTTCTACCCCTTCGCATAGTACTTCAAAATTAATTTCTTTAAAAGTATCTACAAGGTTAGAAAGAATGGTCATTCCCACTTGATTTTGAATACTGTGAAGCACAAATCCTCGATCGAATTTAATCACATTTGCAGGAATTTTACCTAATACATATAGCGAATTAAATCCACTACCAAAATCATCCATAGCAATTCGATATCCTGCTTCTCTTAAAAAATTTAACTTTTCAATGATTTCATTTAAGTTTTCTACTACAGCTGTTTCCGTTAATTCAAATTCAATCTTATTCTTAGGAACCTTTGACTTTGACACAAACTCGTCAACCATCTCAATATAGCCTGGTTCTAAAAAGTCCATTCGAGATAAATTCACAGAAATAGGAAGTATTTCCTTTCCCTCATTCATCCATCTTCTTTGCAAGTCAACCACCTGACAAAGGACTTCAAAATCCAACTGTGAAACAACAGAAGCATTTTCCAAAATTGGCACATATAATTCCGGGGAAATAACATTTCCTTCTTCATCTTTAAACCTTGATAAAGCTTCTGCTCCCATAATTTTTCCAGTATTTGCAGAGCATTTCGGTTGAAGTAAAACTGTAATATCTCCATTTTCTAATGCTCTTTCAAAATTTGGAATCACACTGGCTTTTGCTAAAGAATCCTCTCGCAGGTTTTTCTCATAAAACGCAATGGTATTAGAAAAACTGTTATGAATACTTCTTCTTGCATATCTGGCATTATCCTGGGCAGAAAGGAAGTCATCTCCTGGCTGAATGATATACATTCCACAATCAAGATGAATTCTTGCTCTGGGATATTTTCGATTTACATTACTCAAAAAATGATTTAAAAAAGTCTCATATTGATCACAAAGTTTTAAACGTGATTCTCCATGTCCTTCACAAAGTAACAATAAGTGATCCACATAACTTCTGGTTCCTAACTCACAATTATCATTGTCAAAACAAAAATAGTGAACCATATAATTTATTAAATCATCCCCTGTGGCCGGGCCATATATTTCGTTAAAAAATTTCAAGTTGCAAAGATTAATGCTCAATAACACAGGTTGTTCCATAGAAAGTGCCATTCTACTTCCCACCTTCTTAAATCTCGCCAAAGAAGGTAACCCATCAATATTCAGCTCAAGTCCGACATTCTTAACCATAATTTCTCCATAATTCCTATAAACACAACGAACAGATTTTATCATCATACAAAGCAAATAGCAATGTATATTATCTACAAATAATTGTTTATTTTTTTATAAAAGCAGACAAAAGTTTTTGTTTAACTAAATTTCTAGTTTCTTAACCTTGTTTCTAATTCGTTGTATTGCATTATCAATGCTTTTTTCTTCTTTGTCTAAGGCTTTTCCTATGGCCTTATAATCTAATCCTTTTAAATATAATTCCAGCACTTTATTTTCCATAGGACTTAAAACACTTTGTATCTTTTCTAAAGCATCTTTATAACTATCAATAGCCAAAAACAATTTCTCTGGATCATCATATTCATTTGACTCTAATGAATCAATTAGCGCAACATGATTATCATCGTCTTCATAAATAGATAAGTAATTGTTAAGTGGAAAATGTTTCATTCGATTAGATGCTTCAATTGCTTTTGTTTGTTGGCGCATAATACAAACCGAAGCAAAAGTAGAAAATTTTACCTTTTTATTGCTATCAAAATCTCGAAAGGCTTTAAAAAGCCCTACTGTTCCTTCCTGATACAAATCATCCTGTTCCTGTCCTGTTAAAAATAAATGTCTCGAACAGCTCAAAACAAGAGGAAAAAATCGTTCAATAAGATAATCTCCTATTTCAATCTTTCCCTCTTGATAAAGTTTAATTAATTCTTCATCTGATGTTTGATCTAATACCTTAAAATTATCCATTTAGTTCATTCTCTGTCGTACAATTTCATAAGCTAATACTCCGCATGCAACGGAAGCATTCAAGGAATCAATATCTCCCTTCATTGGAATGGATGCAACAAAGTCGCATTTTTTCTTTGTTAAACTTGAAACTCCTTCACCTTCATTTCCAATTACAAGTCCAATAGGACCTTTTAGATTCAGGCGATACATTTCTTCTCCATCCATATCTGCACATACAAACCAAAGGCCAACTTCCTTTAAAGCTTCTATGGTTTGATTTATATTTGTCACCTTAGCTACCTTTGTATAATTAATCGCTCCAGCAGAAGCTTTTGCAACAGTAGCTGTTAGACCAACTGCTCTTCTGTTCGGAATAATTACACCATGAGCACCAGCTAAATTTGCGGTACGAATCATTGCTCCTAAGTTATGTGGATCTTCGATTCCGTCTAAGATAAAAATAAAAGGATCTTCATTTTTTTCTTTTGCTACTTCTAAAATATCATCCACAGTAGCATATTCATAAGCTGCAATATAAGCAATGGCACCTTGATGTTTTCCTGTATCAGAAATCTGATCTAATCGCTCTTTTTTCACGAAGTCAATCATTATATTTTGTTTTTTTGCTTCCCGTACAATAGAACGAATTGGGCCATCGCTGCTACCGTCTAAAACAAAAATTTTATCAATTACCGTATCCGAACGAAGTGCTTCTAAAACTGCATTTCTTCCTTCAATCATAGATGATTCATTTCTCATATATTAAATCCTATCTGTTTTTTCCAAACCTATTTTTACAAGTTTCTGCATTCTCTCTACATTTCCGGTTATATATAAATAACCAATCAATGCTTCTAGAGCTGTGGCGTTTCTATAATCAATCATGGATGCATTTTTTGCCGTGGTTTTTGACTTTGCATTTCTGCCTCTACGAACCACTTCTTTTTCTTCCTCGCTTAGGTTGTCATCAATAGCTTCTAACAACGCTGCCTGGGAAGATGCTCTAACTACATCCGAACAAGCCTTATGCATCTTACTTACAGGAACATTTCCTTTTGCAACCACCTTGGTACGAATAATAATATCAAATACACTATCGCCAATATAAGCTAAGGCTAAAGGAGAAAAGGTTCTTATATCCACATCTTCAATGTCATATAATTCTTTAATTTGTAAAAAGCTTAAGCCCTCTTCCATTTCACACCTTCTCTGGTATCTTCTAAAATGATTCCCATATTTAAAAGCTCATCCCTTATCTCATCTGCTCTTTGGAAATTCTTTTCTTTTCTAGCTGCCTGACGCTCTGCAATTAATGCCTCAACATCCTCATCTAAAACTTCTTTTTCTTTATTCAAAATAATTCCAAGCACATCACAAAGGGTTTCTAATTCTTTGCGAAGAGAAAGAACAAACTCTTTGGATGAAGCATCCGATGTATTTTGGTTCGTAAATTTTACCAACTCAAATATAGCAGAAATAGCGTCTGCAGTATTGAAATCATCTTCCATTGCTGCTTCATACTTTTTCACATATTCTTTTGCTTCTGAAAGAAGTTTTTCTTCATCAGATGAAAGGCCTTCTGTCTTTGCATTATCCGCATAATAATTTAACTGTTCTCCACAGTTTACAATTCTCTCTAAACCATTCTTTGCCGCTTCCATTAAATCATCTGAAAAATTCAACGGGCTTCTATAATGAGCAGATAACATAAAGAAACGTAATACCTGGAGATCATATTTTGCACTAATATCTCTTACAGTAAAGAAATTACCAAGAGATTTTGACATCTTTTCATTATTTATTTTAAGGAAACCATTGTGCATCCAATACTTTGCAAATTCTACACCATTACAGCATTCTGACTGAGCAATTTCATTTTCATGATGTGGAAATACCAAATCCTCTCCACCTGCATGAATATCAATTCTATCCCCAAGATATTTCTTTGACATTACAGAACACTCAATATGCCATCCTGGACGACCATCAGACCAAGGAGATTGCCAAGATGGTTCTCCTTCTTTTTTTGGTTTCCATAAAACAAAATCCAAAGGGTCTTCTTTTAAATCACCGGAAACCTTAATACTTCTATGTCCAGCTTCTAAGTCATCAATATTCTTATGAGATAACTTTCCGTACTCTTTAAAGCTTCTTGTTCTAAAATATACGGTTCCATCCTCTACTGCATAAGCGTGACCTTTTTCAATCAAAGTGGAAATCATCTGAAGCATTCCATCGATTTCTTCTGTAGCCAGTGGATGCTTTGTTGCAGGGCGAACATTAAGTCCTTCCATATCTTTTTTGCATTCTGCAATATATCGCTTAGAAATCTCATCTGCTGAAACTCCTTCTTCAATTGCAGCTTTGATAATCTTGTCGTCTACGTCTGTAAAGTTAGAAACATAGTTTACTTCATAGCCTTTATATTCAAAGTAACGACGTACTGTATCAAAAACAATCATAGGTCTTGCATTACCGATATGAATGAGATTGTAAACGGTAGGTCCACAAACATAGATACTAACCTTTCCTTCTTCAATTGGAACAAATTCTTCTTTTTTTCTTGTTAATGTATTAAAAACTTTCATTCAATATAACCTTTCTTATATTCATCATAAAAATCGAGTTTTCTTAGTTACATCCCGGACAACCAGGACAACCCATTTGATTTTCATCCATATCTATACTTCTTCGGCTTCCTTCATAGATGGATTCAATAATGCAGACTGCTGAAGAAGCAATTCCCTCTTCTTTTCCGGTAAATCCAAGTCCCTCTTCTGTAGTAGCCTTTATATTAATACTATCAAGGGGAACCTGTAGCGCTTTTGCAACATTTTCTCTCATTTCATCGATATAAGGACGAAACTTTGGACGCTGAGCAATAATAGTGGCATCAACATTTCCAACCACATATCCCTTTTCCAGAAGTTTCTTTCGAACCTCTTCCAATAACACCATGGAAGAAATTCCTTTATATCTTTCATCTGTGTCAGGAAAATGCTTACCAATATCACCAAGGGCTGCTGCGCCAAGCAAAGCATCTGATATTGCATGTAATAAAACATCTGCATCAGAATGTCCTAAAAGTCCAAGTTCATGTTCTATTTTTACACCACCTACAATAAGGTCTCTACCTTCAACAAGGCGATGAACGTCATATCCATTTCCTATTCTCATAAATAATCTCCATTATAACAATTTATAACCCCAAATATTTTAAGGTTTATTCGACGTAATTTCAATACTTTCAGCCATATTTTAAATCACAAAAAAATAAGAGAGGTATTACCTCTCTTAAATCGTAGCGAAGGGGAGATTCGAACTCTCGACACCACGGGTATGAACCGTGTGCTCTAGCCAACTGAGCTACTTCGCCATATGTAATTTTGGCTTCCGCCAAAATGGGACCTACAGGGCTCGAACCTGTGACCCTCTGCTTGTAAGGCAGATGCTCTCCCAGCTGAGCTAAGATCCCATTTGGTCGCTCACTCGCGACCGAAAATTAGTATACTAAATGACCAGT
>JAIKXK010000045.1 GCA_024684155.1 Lachnospiraceae bacterium
AAGAGAAGCAACATACTCTCTACGCCCTACAACCTTTGGTGTATCCCAGTATCTTGGGCAGGCACCACGCTTTTGATAGGCACGGCAGATCTGAGTCAGCGCATCCTCTTTTTCATTTAGAATTATTTCATCACGTCCCGGGAAGGAGCCATAGCAGAATCTGTCTGCACATACATAGGCCCCGGATTCTTCTACCAGCTTAATCACATCCACGTCATCCACTTCGGAACCAACAAATACCACTCTGGCACGGAATTTGTTTTTCTCGTCCGGTTCTCTGGTTTTTAACTCCTCTAAAGTATCTTTCAACTTATCAATTATAAGGCGCTTGGGTGCACAGTAAGTAGCCATGGTAATAATATGGAATTCATATCCTGTAATACGTGGATTTTCTTCTTTTCTGTAGTCACCAATGGCACGTATCAACCGACATACTTCATTATGTTCTTCCACTGCCTTTCGAATGGCTGCATCCGAAATATCAATTCCATAATGTTCCTTTAAAGGATTCAAAATGTGATTTTGACACTGAAGCACATATAAATCCAATGCATTTTGATCGCCCTTTTGAGGAATCTCCATATACTCATGGAAAAACTTATCATTTCCCTGACCCATGGTTTTCAAAAGTTCCATATTTTCCACACAGCGGTTAATCATGGTACAACCATCGGGAGCAATGAGACAATCCAGGAAATTATAACCTCCCTCAATAGCTCGCTCCAACAACGCTCTACTATATTCACACAAAAAGCTGGTCAAATAGTATGTTGCCATCTCCATAGATCCGGTTCTCGGCGCACGTAGTCTGGCAGAAAAGGTTCCAGGCAAATTTAAAAGCGGTTCCGGAACATTTTCACAAACGGTTCCAACACAAATATCCCCTTCGCCTTTTGCCTGACGAATCAAATCGTTATTTGCATCTTCCAGCAATTTTTCGAAATAATATAAATGTTTTAGGTCCTTCATCTTATCCCCCTTTCTTTAAGATAAAATCCCAATCTTTTCCAAAGCTTCCTTTGCTCCAAGAACAATAGGTGCATCATCAGGAAGGTAGAAAACATTCTCTCCCTTTAAATCAAATTCTGCTAATGCTCCATCGGAAGGAATGCCCGCTAAAATTGGAATATCCCCTGTATCTAATAATTCCACAATCTCTTTGGAAGGAAGACGATTGGCAATGGCTCCGACTTTTTCATACATTACCAATTCCTTCGCCACCTGATTGATGGTTTGAATAACCTGAGTTCCCTTTTTGGAAGAATCTGTAACTAAAAGAAGATGGGTAACCTTCTCCATTACACGACGATTGATCTGCTCAATTCCGGCTTCTCCGTCGATTACCACATAGTCAAAGTTATTGGATAAAATTCCAATGACCTCTTTCAAATAAGTATTTATTTTACAGTAGCATCCTGCTGCCTCTGGACGTCCTACAGCAATAAAGCTGAAGCCATCCTGTTCTACTAAGGCATCAAAAATACGATATCTGGCTTCTCCTAAAAGTTCCAAAGCGGATTTCGTATCTCCGTCTTCTGCAGTAGAAACTACTTCCTTTCTAATATCATCAATGGTAGTTTGCACTTCGATTCCAAGTGCGGTAGATAAGCCCACTGCTGGATCTGCATCAATGGCTAAAATTTTCTTATCCGGAAAATTCTCTGCCAAAAGCTTTACCATAACAGCCGCTAAAGAAGTTTTGCCAACGCCACCTTTTCCGGCAACGGCAATGACCTTTACGTCTGACATTTCTAGTTTCCCCTCTTTCATACTCTTCGTACAGATTGTTTAAATTAAGTGAAATTTCCCAAGTTTCACTCCCCCAAAATATATACATATTATCTATACAAAACAATCTTAACATAAAAATATCCATCCCCATAGTGGGGATGGAAATTTAACTCTTTTGTGGATTTTTCCACATTTTTATACAAATGTGTATCTTTGTCTAAATATTATTTTACTCTTCAAATCTGCGTAATATAAGCTTCACCTTTAATTCCACCAAAAGCGAAATGGCAAAAAAGATTGCACCGTATAAGAATCCCAGCATTGCCATGGACAGATTCACTAGCAGCACTTCTCTTGCTGCTTCTGCCAAAACATTCAAACAAACAACGATTCCTCCAATACTTACTACGACACCCGCTACTACAGCAGTCAGTTTTCCGTAGTGATGAGCCAAATATATCTTTTCCAATTCACCTTTTCCCATTTCGCGGCCCCCTGTAAAAGCCACGGCAAATCCTCTGAAATAATCCTTGAAAAGCCCTGCGGCAGACAGGATAAACACTAACAATAAAAATACAATCACAAGAGTGGGTACATCCAAATAAAAGTTGAAGTTACGAAATCCACCTGCGCTGATTCCAGTTAATACCAAAATGATCATTACAGAACAAAATCCCAAAACCGTTCCAATGATACTCCAAGCACTGTTACTTTTTCCCTTTTCATTTTCTTCCATCAATTTCATCATATTTTCCTCCGCTTTCTTATCATAGTCTTCAGAGGATAATCTCTGGCCGGAGAGCAGTTCATTAACGGATATTTTCAACTCTTTACACAGTAGTGT
>JAIKXK010000239.1 GCA_024684155.1 Lachnospiraceae bacterium
AGGATGTGATGGAGTAATGTCTGAGGTGGAAGTCTATGCAAAGGCTTATGAATGTGAATTATTTTTAAATAAAAGATCTTTTGGCAGAAAGAAACTTGGAAAAGAATGCAGATGTTACTTTAAGGTTCCTTATGAGGAAGGTGTGTTATCAGTAAAGACCTATGATGATGGTGGATTTTTATTAGGGGAAGCTTCCTTAAAGTCAGCAGGAAAAGAAACTGTTTTACAGGTATCGCCAGAAGATGAAAGTATTGCACCGGGAGAAATTTTGTACTTACCAATTTCCTATACAGATAATGAAGGTATTTTAAAACCTATGGAAAAACATAATGTTTCAGTATCTGTAAAGGGAGGAAGCTTACTAGGTCTTGGAAATGCATGTTCTTACAATAAAGATGGATATGACAAGACAAAAACCTTTACCTACTATGGTCAGGCCCTTGCTGTGGTAAAAGCAGATGAGGATGCCAGTGAACTGGAAGTAGAGATAAAAGATGAACGTGACCGTTTGCGACAGATAAAAATGGTTTTACGACAGGGTTAATTTTAAAGGGAATCAAAATGCTATAGTTTTAGTATGAAATTATCAGGCGGTGGTTATATATCAAAACAGCTTTGATTACGCCTGATGGGTTATAGAAAGGGGAAATTCTAATGGGAAAGAAATTTCGCAAATGGAGAGGCCTTACCGCATTAAGTGCTTCTCTTTTGACAGTAGTAATTTGCGGAACTACAATCGCTTATGCGAATACCGCAATTATTAATTCTCGTTTGGGAACATCAAACTTTAAGTATGTAAATACTGGAGTTGAAAATGAAGATGTTACCTATTTTGATTCAGATTATGAATCCTTAGCAGATGTTGTTGCTGCAAAGAATGCTCTTGCAGAGCAGATTGCAGAAGAGGGTACTGTACTTTTAAAAAATGATAATGCAGCACTTCCTATCGACACATCATCTGAGACAGTTACTTTGTGGGGATTAAATTCTCACTATCCAACCTTAGGTGGTATGATTGGTTCTTCAGCAACAATCAATGATGAAACTGATCAAAAGATGTATGACATTGAAGCTTCACTAACGGAAAAAGGATATTCACTTAATCAGACAATGATTGATTTATATTCTTCTGAAGAAGCTACTTCATATGCCAGAACTGCAGGACATGCGCTTTCACCATCTTTTGGTCCTATTTATGAAAATCCTTCTACATATAATGTTGGAGAATTACCATCATCTTTATATACCGATGACGTTCTTTCTTCTGCAGATAATACTGTAGCTGTTGTAGTAATCTCCAGAGATTCTTCAGAGGCAGCAGATTACGAAGTAGATATGACAACAGGAACAGATGACAGCTATGAAAGACCTTTGGCTCTATCTACCTATGAACAGGAAATGATTGCTTTAGCAAAAGCTCACAGTACAAAAGTGATTGTTATGTTAAATGCATCCAATGCTCTTGAAATTGAAGACTTAAAGAATGATTCAGAAATTGATTCCATTGTTTGGGTTGGAGATCCTGGTGTAAATGGATTTTTAGGGGTAGCTGATGTATTATCAGGAGAAGCAAATCCTTCTGGATATATTACAGATACATATGCGGTAAATTCTGCGTCTTCTCCAGCTATGGTAAACTTTGGTGTTTATAAATATGCAAACTCTTCCGATTCCGGTGCAGCAGATGCACTAAGCGCTGATGATAAGGGTGACTGGTATTTAGTAGAAACTGAAGGCATTTATGACGGATATAAATACTATGAAACAAGATATGAAGACTCTATTTTAAATCAGGGTAATGCAACTTCTACAACTGGTTCATCTACTGGTAGTGCATGGAACTATGGAGATGAAGTTTCTTATTCATTTGGATATGGACTTTCTTACACTACCTTTGATCAGACTCTTGATTCTGTAGATGTAGTTGTGGGTGATACATGTAGTGCAAAGGTAACTGTTACAAATACTGGTAGTGTAGCAGGAAAATCAGTTGCACAGCTTTATGTACAGGCTCCTTATACAAGTGGTGGAGTTGAAAAATCTTCTATTCAGTTAGTTGGTTTTGCAAAGACTTCTGAGTTAGAGCCAGGAGCTTCTGAAACAGTAGAAATTACCTTTGATGCTTCTTACTTTGCAAGCTACGATGAAACTGCTGAAAATTCTTCTGGTACAACAGGTGCCTGGGTATTGGATTCAGGAGATTATTACTTTGCTATTGGTAATGGTGCTCATGAAGCCCTAAATAATGTTCTTGCAACAAAGACTGGTTCTACTGAAGGACTTGTAAGTACTACATCTTCAGATGTAATTGATGCAGCAGATGTAATTACCTGGAATTTAGCAGAAGCTGATAAAGATACCTATTCAGAAAACGTTGAAAATCAGCTTTCATCAATGGACTTAAATACCTATATTGATGATGCAGTAGAATATACAACACGTAGTGATTGGACAAAGGGCTGGAAAACAATTGAAGCCTTTACACCTACCGATGAAATGATGGCAGGTCTTACCAACAGTGTTTATGAATTAACTGAAAACGGCGATGGTGTCACCTGGGATCAGGATAGTGGTCTTACTATCTTAGATGCTATGGAATTTGACGATGATGGAAATTACATCGGAGTAAAAGATTTTGATGATGAAATCTGGGATAAACTTGTTCAGCAGATGAGCTTGGATGAAGCAATTCAGTTTATTGAAAAAGGTGGAGACGACATTGAAAATGTTGATTCTGTTCTTTTACCTAGAACCTATTCCAATGATGGACCGGTAGGTTTTGCCTTTGACCAGGTTGCAGGCTACTACGTACGTTGGACTACATCTCAGTCAGATGAGGCAACTTATGTATCAGAAGATGATGAGTATGGTAAATATTCTATGTCTACCATGCCTACAGAGCCTGTAGTAGCAGCTACCTTTAATGCAGAATTGATTAGCCAGGAAGGTAACGCTTTTGCAGAAGATGCTCTTTGGTCAAATGAATCTCAGGTGATTGCTCCAGGTGTTAACTTACATCGTACACCATATTGTGCAAGAAACCATGAATACTATTCAGAAGATTCTATCCTTACAGGACTTTGTGCAGTAGCATTTTGTACTGGCGCTGAAGCAAAGGGATTAAACACTCAGATGAAGCATTTTGCTTTCAACCATCAGGAAAGTAACCGTTCAGGTCTTTCCACCTTTATGAATGAGCAGGCAGCGAGAGAAAACGAATTACGTTGCTTCCAGCTTGCAATGCAGTCAAATATTGCATCTTCTGTTATGACAGCATTCAACCGTGCAGGCACTGTTTTTGTAGGAGCTTACGAACCACTTCTT